>NZ_JAGGPD010000600.1 GCF_018613995.1 Microbacterium sp. ISL-103
CCGTCGGCTACAAGCTCGGCGATGGCCCGACGCACTACGGGCTCGAGGGCTCGATCGCCGTCACCGGATCGCTGATCCAGTGGCTCCGCGACCAGCTCGGCATCATCGGGTCCGCTCCCGAGGTCGAAGAGCTCGCCAAGCAGGTCGACGACAACGGCGGCGTGTACATCGTCCCCGCGTTCTCCGGCCTGTTCGCTCCGTACTGGCGTCCCGACGCCCGCGGTGCGATCGTCGGCCTCACCCGCTACGCGAACAAGAACCACATCGCTCGCGCGGCACTCGAGGCCGTGGCCTTCCAGACCCGGGACGTGCCCGATGCAGTCAACGCCGACGCCGGCGTCGACCTCACCGAGCTCAAGGCCGACGGCGGCATGGTCGCGAACGACGCGCTCATGCAGTTCCAGGCCGACGTGCTGGGCGTTCCGGTCGTCCGCCCGGTCGTCGCCGAGACGACCGCCCTCGGCGCCGCGTACGCCGCAGGCCTGGCCGTGGGCTTCTGGAACGGTCTGGATGACCTGTCCGCCAACTGGCAGGAGGATCGCCGCTGGGAGCCGTCGATGGAGGACGCCGAGCGCGACCGCCAGCTGCGGCTGTGGCGCAAGGCCGTCAGCAAGTCGATGGACTGGGTCGACGAGGACGTCAAGTGACCTCAGAGTTCTGAGAAGGCGGGCCCGGAGGATTCCTCCGGGCCCGTTTCGTCTGTCCGGTGACTGCGACGGATTCGACGACGCGAAGGAATGCCGTGGAGACGCTGCGCGGCGCGCGGTCGTCCCACGCGACGTACTGGACGCGAACGGGGCCGTCGCCCAGCTCGACCGCGACCGCATCCGTGTGTGATGCCGCGATCGCCCCCGGCGCGAGCAGCGCGACCGCGAGCCCCTCCGAGACGAGTCCGAGGAGCAGCTCCGACGAGTCCGCCTCGAAGGCCACATCGCGCGAGATTCCGGATGCTGCGAACGCCGCGTCTCCCTGCGCACGCCCTGAAGTACCGGCGGGGAAGTCCGCGAAGACCTCATCTGCGAGGTCCGCGAGGCGGACGCGGGCCCGACCCGAGAGGCGATGCGTCGGCGGCACAGGGCGGACCAGGCGCCCGCGCCCGATCTCCCGGGCCGCGGCGCCGTTCGGCTCGGCCCCC
>NZ_JAGGPD010000601.1 GCF_018613995.1 Microbacterium sp. ISL-103
TCAACTGCAGCGGGTCGACGACGTTCTTGCGACGGGAGGCGAGCTTCTTGACGACGCGCTGATCGCCGCCGATCGTGCGGCCGTAGAACTCGTTGTCGGTGAGGACGGCGAGCTTCGCCTCGGCGATCTGGAACCCTGCTTCGACGGATCCTGTGACGAGGGTCGCGACGCCCGTGTCCGGCGCCTCGATCAGCTCGGGCACGATGCGGGCGGCGATGCCGCGATCCGAGAGCACGTCGCGCGCGCGGTCGACGAGACCGGCGCCCGCGGCGATCACCACCACACGCCATCCGTCGGCGACCTTCGCGTCGACGAAGGAGATCGCGCCGTCGACGTTGCCGTGGAACGACGGGATGACCGCGCCGTCGACGGTCTCGGCGTCTTCGCCGCCCATCGCGAACGGGCTCAGTCGCCACCAGACGCCGCCGCGGTCGCGGACGACCTCGCGCAGTCGGGCGATCGTGAGGAAGTCGCCGGCGCCGAGGTCGATCGGAGCGGACGCGCCCGAGGTAGCGGCGCTCCATGCGGCATCGAGGAACTCTCGGTTCGTCTCGCCCAGCGTGATGGCGCGGGCGCTGGATCGCTCGGGGTCGACGACCGCCGTCGCACTGCCCTCCGGGAGGTACTCGGCGAGCGACTTGAGCGGCCCCGAGACCGCCGGGAGCAGAGACTCCATGCCCTCGACGGGGATGCCCTCGGCCATCTTCTCGAGCATGCCGGCGATCGCGGGGAACCCGCCGATGAGTGCTCGCGCGCGGTCGCGGACGTCGGGGGTGAGCAGCAGCTCACGGCTCGGGGGCAGGTCGACGCCGTCGACGTCGCCGGGCAGCGAGCGCTGATCGGCGACGGAGAACGCGCGGATCTGATCGACCTCGTCGCCGAAGAACTCGACGCGGAACGGATGCTCGGAGATCGCGGGGAAGACGTCGAGGATTCCGCCGCGCACGGCGAACTCGCCGCGGCGGGACACCATGTCGACGCGGGAGTAGGCGCGCTCGACCAGCTGCTCGACGACGCGATCGAGCTCGTGACCGCGGGTTCCGGCGCGCAGTTCGAGTGCTGCGATCTCCCCGAGGTTGCCCGCGATCGGCTGCAGAGCGGCGCGCACCGAGGCGACGACGACGAGGGGATGCTCGCCCGACCATTCGGCGACGCGGCGCAACGTCTGCAGCCGCTGGCCGACCGTGTCGGGGCTCGGGCTGAGCCGCTCGTGGCGGCAGAGTCTCCCACGCCGGGAACGTCACG
>NZ_JAGGPD010000602.1 GCF_018613995.1 Microbacterium sp. ISL-103
CGCCGACCAGTGCGGACGACTGACCTTCACCGCCGACCTCGCCTCGGCGATCGCCCACCTGCTGGCGACGGCCGCGCCGTTCGGCATCTACAACGTCTCGGGTGCCGGCGAGCCGCGCTCCTGGGCCGACATCGCCCGCACCGTCTACCGCGTCACGGGGCACGACCCCGCGGCGGTCAGCGACGTCACGACGGCCGAGTACTTCGCGGGCGTCGACGGACCTGTCGCACCGAGGCCGCTCAACAGCGTGCTCGATCTCGGCCGCATCGAGGCGACAGGGTGGACGCCTCGAGATGCGGATGCCGCGATCGAGGCCTACCTCACCACTCCCGCGGGCTGAGCGTCAGAGCTCGCCCGGCTTCATGGCCTCGGCGTCGACGTCGATGGCCCGCATGACCCGCAGTGCGGCCGTGTCGGGCTTCGGCTCGCCTGTCTCGGCATCCGTCTTCTTGCGCCGCTGCGGCGCGTAGACGACGAGCGAGTGGAAGAGGAAGCGCGCGAAGAACGCCACGATCAGCGAGAGCCCCGTCGCGAGCACGCTCGAGATGTGCCAGGACTCGACCATCAGCGCCATGACGGGGATGCGCAGCGCTGCCTCGACGTTGTTGAATGTGAACGATGCGGCGAAACGACCGCCGAGACCGCGGGCGTCGGTGCGCATGTCGGCGAAGACGAAGCGCTCCTGCAGGATGAAGTTGCCGATGATGGTGACCTCGGCCCCGATGATCGCCGCCCAGATGTAGGGCATGCCGAGAGCGGTGAGCGCCCACATGATGCCGAGGTTGGCAAGTGCGCCGATCACGCCGATGAGGGCGAACAGCGACATCTTGCCGAAGCGCAGTCGGGCGAGGTGCGCCACGAAGGTGGCTCCCTGCCGCAGGCTCGCCTTGGACGTGCCGTGCCGGCGTTCGGCGAACTCCATCGGCACCTCGGCGATGCGCAGGTCGGTGCGTGCGAGTATCTCGAGAAGGATCTTGAAGCCCTGCGGCTTGAGCGTGGGCAGATCGAGTCGTCGCCTGTCGACGAGGAAGAATCCGGTCATCGGATCGGTGCTGCGGGCGAGGCGGATCGGGAACATCGCGCGCGTCAGCCACGTCGCAGCTCTCGACACACCGAAGCGCATCGCGGTGCCGAGGCCGCTCGTGTCGCCTCCTCCGACGTAGCGCGAGGCGGCGACGACATCCGCATCTCCCTCGTCGTGCCGTCGCACCAGCACCGGGAGCAGCTCGGGCGGATGCTGCAGGTCGCCGTCCATCACGATGCAGAGATCGGATGCGGCGGCCTCGAGCCCGACGACGACCGCTCCGCCCAATCCGCCGGTGTTGTCGGCTCGATGGATCACTCGGACGGGCAGCGAGGCGTCGGCGGCGACCCGCTCGACCTCTGCCGCCGTGTCGTCGGTGCTGTCGTCGACGAAGAGGATCTCGGCGTCGTATGCGGCGAGCGCATCCGCGGTACGGGCGACGAGCTCGGCGACGTTGTCGCGTTCGTTGAAGGTCGGCACGATGACGGTGACCGCTGTCCTCACGCGCCTCCCCCTTCGGCTGTACCGGAATCCACTGCGGCCTCCATACTTCCATGTGTTCCTATGGGCAGGGAAACCGGTACCTGCTAGGCTAGCCGGATGCGGCTGTGGGAGTCGCTGGGCGGATGGGGATCCGCTCTCTGGGGAATTACTGATCTGGGGAGATCATGGGGACGCGCATCGGCTATGCCGTTGGTGCCTTCGACCTGTTTCACGTCGGGCATCTGAACCTTCTTCGTCACGCCAAGCAGCACTGCGACATTCTCGTCGCCGGTGTCGTCAGCGATGAGATGCTGCGGCAGGTGAAGGGCATCGAGCCCGTCATCCCGACCGCGGAGCGGGCGGAG
>NZ_JAGGPD010000603.1 GCF_018613995.1 Microbacterium sp. ISL-103
GGTGCCGGTCGTGCTCACGTTCTGCAGCAGGTTGCTGAGGATCGGCTCGAGCAGACCCTGGTTGTTCGCCAGGCCGAACTCCGCATTCGTCACGGAGTACCCGGTGGCCCCTACCGGCACCCGCCAGTAGATTGTGACCACAGGGTTCACCCCGAGCAGCCCGCTGCTCGCGACACACCCCGGCGTCTGAGAGCTCACCGGCTCCGGGACGTTGAGGGCTGTGATCGTCGCTCGCCCCTGCTCCGGATCGGTGAAGGCCGCATCTGTGATCTGAGCCGTCGGCGCCAGACCGACGCCGACGAGCAGCGCCACCCCGGCGACGCCGGCGAGGACCCGGTGCCCCAGCCGCGCGGTCATGGTTCCTCGCCGATCTCGGCAGACGCCCTCCGCCGACGAGCCGCGCTCAGTGCCGCACCGCCTCCGACCAGGGCGAGACCCGTTCCGACCGCCCATGGCGCGAGCGGCGACATTCCCGTGGTGGCGAGGCCCCCGTCCGGGCCGATCATCGCCGACTCCCCCGCACCCCGTGCGTGCACGCGCATCCGTGTGCTCCCGTCGTCATCCGCGGCGAGCGCGACGACCATCCTCAGATACGCGACATCCGTATCAGCCATCTCGAGAAGTGGCACCTCGACGCCGTCGCGCCGGATCGCCCAGGCGGATCTCACCGTCGTCTCCCCTTCGGAGCATCCGCTCTCGTCCCACTCCGTATCGCACCCGAGCACCTCGACGACGAGTTCGGCCTCGCCGTCAGCGCTGACTCCCACGGTGACGACCCCCGGGTCTGCGGCCTCCGCGCTCACGGTGACGTCCCACTGCACGATCTGCCCGGGCAGAAGACTCGAGGCCGCGGACCAGTCGGCGACCGAGACCAGCCGCAGCACTCTGCCCTGCACGACCTCGGTCGACGGTGCCGCCCACGCAGGAGCAGCCGCGAGGAGTGCGACGGCTGCGGCGGTCGCAAGCCCTGCGGCGCACCGCGCACGGCCGTTCATCGGCCCCTCGCCTTCGCGACAGCGCGGCGGCCCGGCGCCGACCGCGGCCAGAAGGCCCAGACCACCAGCGCCGTCGCACCGATCGTGAGTCCGCCGAGCACCCGCGGATCGCCCATCGCGACGATCACCGACGCGATTCCGGGCACCGAGAACAGC
>NZ_JAGGPD010000604.1 GCF_018613995.1 Microbacterium sp. ISL-103
GCGTGCGGTAGATGCCCTGCTTCAACTCGAGGCTCTCGGGAACGGCTTCGATGATGAGGTCCGCGGCGACGGCGGAATCCGCGAGGTCGGATGTCAGTCGGATTCGGGAGATGGCTGCTCGCGCGCCTCCGTCCGCGGCGTTCTCCACTCCGTCTTCGACGTAGCGTGCGGCCAGAGCGTCGAACCGCTCCGCTGCCCGATCCAGCGCCGGCTGATCGATGTCGTAGGCGGTGACGTCGAATCCGTGGAACGCGGTCTGGAACGCGATCTGCGAGCCGAGCACTCCCGTGCCCAGAACAGTGATGTTCTTCATTTCTCTTCTTCCTCCGATGGCCTCGTGGGCCGTGGTCACGCCGGGGTGCCGCCCCGGTCGAATCGCTGCAGGTCCTGCGCGAAGCGTGTGATCTCTGCGTCCGACCACCCGGCGAGATGGTCGTCGATCACGCTCTGCAGCGTGTCGAGGGTGCCGCGGAAGGCGTCTTCGCCCGCGGAAGTGAGTGCGAGCGGCCGGCCGCGCCCCGTCGTCGAGGAGATCTCCTCGACGAGGCCGAGCGCGATCAGGGCCGAGAGCTGACGTGACACCGTCGACCGGTTGAGGCGGAACATCCTGGCGATGTCGGTCGAGCGGATTCCCGGCTCGTCGGCGATCGCCATCACGATCGACTGATCGGTGATCGACAGGCGCGGTTCCCCCGCGCGGGCGTCGACGAGGCCGCGGCGTGTGATCGCGACGAGAGAGCGCAGCACCGTGGCACTGTCGTGGTGGCGACCGCCTGAGTTCTCGCTCTGTTGCATAGCGCAACTCTACGCCAGTATGTTGCGTTATGCAACGCTGAGAGACGGTCGGGGTGCGCGAAGTCCGACACGACCGATGGCGACCAGATGGAAGGATGGAGGGATGGACACCGCCAATCTCTCCCGGCACGAGACCGCGGCGCGATCCGCTGCCGTCTCCGTGAGCAGCATCCGCGTCGAGCTCGACCTCACCGGCGCGCCCGAGCGGGCTCGCATCGGATTCTCGACCGTGACCACGCTGGAGTTCACGTCGACGTCGGAGTCGACCTGGCTCGACTTCATCGGAGAGAGCGTCGACAGGGTCGTCGTGAACGGATCCGAGCAGGAGGTGATCTACGACGGAGCGCGCATCGAGCTGCGCGGCCTGGCAGGTCCCAACACCGTGCGCGGCGAGGCGA
>NZ_JAGGPD010000605.1 GCF_018613995.1 Microbacterium sp. ISL-103
CATCCGGTACAGCATGAAGATCCCCGCGAGCGGATTGAACGCCCCCAGCGTCTGGAAGAGACCGGGCAGGTCGGTGACGTTGTAGATGATGGGCGTGGCGTAGAACATCGCGCGAAGGATCAGGGCCGTGGTGCGCTCGAGGTCGACATAGAGAACGCACAGCGGCGCGACGAGGAGCCCGAGGCCCACGAGCAGCACGGTCTGCAGGAACATCGCCACCGGCATCCACAGGATGCCCCACCCGACCTGGACGGTCTGAGCGGGATCCTGTTCGACGATCAGGTTGATGATCACGAAGGCGGCCAGCACCGGCAGGGAGAACAGATACTCCATCCCCTTGCTGAGCACGATCCTGTTGACCCAGATCGACCGCGGGATCGCCGTGGATCTCACCAGACGCGCGTCCTTCTTGAAGGCACGCGTGAAGTCGGAGACCGAGGCGTTGAACCACACCCAGGGCAGCAGCGCGCTGATCAGGAAGACGATGTACGGTTCCTCGCCCACGTCGCGGCTGAAGATCTGCGTGAAGACGAACCAGTAGATCGCGCTCATCACGAGCGGATCCAGCACCGACCACAGGTACCCCAGGAGGCTCGTCGAGTACCGGACCTTCAGGTCGCGGGCAGACAGCAGCCACAGGGAATGCAGATAGCGCCGGGGCGTCCCGGGCGCCCCGACAGCAGCGTGACTCACAGTGTCGAGTCTACGAGAGCGAGTTGTTCCACAGCGACAGCGCCGAGCCGATCGCCATGTGCATGTCGAGGTACTGGTAGGTGCCGAGGCGTCCGCCGAAGTGGACTCCCGCCTCGCCCTTCGCGAGCTCGCGGTAGGCCAGCAGGCCCTCGCGATCGGTCGGGGTGTTCACCGGGTAGTACGGCTCGTCCTCGCGGTTCGCGAATCGCGAGAACTCGCGCATGATGACCGTCTTGTCGGACTCGTAGACGTCCTTGCGCTCCGGGTGGAAGTGCTTGAACTCGTGGATGCGCGTGTACGGCACGTCCATGTCCGGGTAGTTCATGACGCTCGTGCCCTGGAAGTCGCCGATGTTCAGCACCTCCTGCTCGAAGTCGAGCGTGCGCCAGCTGAGAGCGCCTTCGTTGTAGTCGAAGTAGCGGTCGACGGGCCCGGTGTAGACGATCGGCAGCTGGCCGACGGTGGCCTTCTTGTTCAGCGGCTGCGACCCGTCGAAGTAGTCGACGTCGAGCGCGACCTCGATGTTGGGGTGATCGGCCATCCGCTCCAGCCACGCGGTGTAGCCATCGGTGGGAAGCCCCTCCCACGTGTCGTTGAAGTAGCGGGTGTCGTACGTGTATCGCACG
>NZ_JAGGPD010000042.1 GCF_018613995.1 Microbacterium sp. ISL-103
GGCGAGATCGGCGCGCAGGCTCTTCAGCGCCTCCTTGACGCGCTGGCGAACCTCGTTGGCGATCAGCCGGACCGAATCGGTGAGCCCGGCCTCGATGCCCGCCAGGTCGCCCTCGCGGGATGCGAGCTCGGCGCGTCCGGCATCCGTGATCGCGTAGATCGTGGTGCGGCCGTCGACGGTCTTGGTGACCAGTCCCTCTTCCTCGAGCTTCGCGAGCCGAGGGTAGATGGTGCCGGCGCTCGGGGTGTAGGTGCCGCCCGTGCGATCGGTCAGCGCCTGGATGATGCCGTAGCCGTGCTGCGGTGCCTCGGCGAGAAGCGAGAGCAGGTAGAGCCTGAGGTCGCCGTGCGAGAAGACTGCGGGACTCATGCTTCCCACTCCGCATCGTTCGTGATCGACTCGGGCGTGCGCCGCAGCACCGTCACGCCACCCGAGACCGAGTTGGCACGCAGGTCGACGAAGCGTCCTGCCAGCTCGCCCGACGAGCCGGTGTAGTTGTTGAGTCCGGAGGAACCGCGCTCGACGCCGTCGATGAGCAGTCGGCCGCTCAGCGAGCGGATGACGTAGTTCGCGGCGAGTGACTCGTCGAGACGCACCGTGGTGCCGCCCGAGACCGAGTTGACGTTGATGGTGTTGACGTCGCCGGCGGCGTCGACGAGGGTCGAGCCCGACACGATGTCGACGGTGGCGCGGCGCACGGTGCCCGTGACGGCCACATCGCCCGAGACGCTGTTGGCGCTGATCGAGCCGGTCAGGCCGCGCACCTGCACGTCGCCCGAGACGGAGTTCACGGTCAGATCGCCGATCAGGGTGTCGACGATGAGGTCGCCGGACACGGTGTTGAGGCGGGCGTCGTTGTGGATTCCCGACACGAGTGCGCCGGCGCTGACGACGCCGAGGTTGAGCGCGATCGAGCGGGGCACGGCGACGCTGACCTCGGCCTTCGGGCCGCCCGAGCCGAAGTTGCGGAACACCTCGAGGAAGTTGTCCCAGCCGAGCTGCGGGTGGTCGATCTCGACCTCGCCGTCGTTCGCCTCGATGCGCAGGTCTTTGGTGGTGACGCCGTGCACCTCGATACGGATGCCGGGTTCGTCGTGCGCGATGACGTCGACCTGGCCGCCGACCAGACCGATCTTCAGGCGGGTGACGTTCTCGATGTCGATGACGCGTTCTTCGCCTGGGGCGATGACCCACTTCTCGGTCATGTCTGCTTCTCCTGGTTTGAGGGATCACGATATATCGTGTTCGCTCAGAGTAACACGATATATCTCGACTTTGTCAAGAGGGGTCTCTGATCTCGCACTCCGGTCGCAGTTGGTGCCGCTCAGATCCTGCGCGAGCGGCACCGACTGCGACCGGAATCACAGGGGCGACGTCAGACGAGCGGAGGGGTATGCCAGATCCGGTCGATGTAGTCGCGGATCGAGCGGTCGGACGAGAAGAAACCCGTCCGGGCGACGTTGAGGATCGCCGAGCGGGTCCACGCGTCCTGGTCGGCGTATGCGGCATCCACTCTGCTCTGCACCTCGATGTACGGCGCGTAGTCGGCGAGCACCATGAAGCGGTCTTCGTAGAGCAGGTTCGAGACCACGGGCTCGAACACCGAGCGGTCACCGCGGGAGAAGGCTCCGGATGCGATCAGATCGATCGCCCGGCGCAGGCCCTCGTCGGCCTGGTAGAACTCCTGCGGCCGGTAACCGCGGATGCTGAGCGCCTCGACCTCAGGTTCGCTCATGCCGAAGAGAAAGAAATGGTCGTCGCCGACGAGCTCGCGGATCTCGACGTTCGCCCCGTCATCCGTGCCGATCGTGAGCGCGCCGTTAAGCGCGAACTTCATGTTGCCCGTGCCCGACGCCTCTTTGCCGGCGAGCGAGATCTGCTCCGACAGGTCGGCGGCGGGGATCACGCGCTCCGCGAGAGTCACGTTGTAGTTCGGCGGGAAGGCGACCTTCAGCCGGCCCTCGAGGCGAGGATCGGTGTTCACGACATCGCCGACGGCATTGATCAGGTGGATGATGCGCTTCGCCATCGCATAGCCGGGTGCCGCCTTCGCCCCGAAGATCGCGGTGCGAGGCACGACGTCCGACACGGAGATGCGGCCCGAGACCACGCCCTCGTAGGTCGTGACGATGTGCAGCACCTTCAGCAGCTGGCGCTTGTACTCGTGCAGGCGCTTGACCATGACGTCGAGCATGTGGCCGTCGCTGATGTCGACGCCGTCGCGCTCGCACAGAACGTCGCTCAGGCGGCGTTTGTTCGCGGCCTTGACCCCCGCGAACGCCGTGCGGAACTCGGCATCCTCAGCGAAGGGTTCGAGTTCGCGCAGGCGTTCGAGGTCGGTGACCCAGCCCTCGCCGATCGCCGCGGTGATGAGCGACGAGAGCTCGGGGTTGGCGAGGCGCAGGAACCGCCGAGGGGTGACGCCGTTCGTGACGTTGGTGAATTTGCCGGGGAAGAACGCATCGAAGTCGTGGAGCACCTTGTCGCGCAGCAGCTGCGAGTGAAGCTCGGCGACGCCGTTGACCTTCGCGCCGGCGACGGTGGCGAGATACGCCATGCGCACGGATCGGACGGGATGCTCGGAGATGATCGACATGTTGCGCACGAGCATCTCGTCGTCGCCGAAGCGCTCGCGCACCGCCACGAGGAACTCGTCGTTGATGCGGTAGATGATCTCGAGGTGGCGGGGCAGCAGTCGGCCGAGCAGCTCGACCGACCAGACCTCGAGCGCTTCGGGCAGCAGCGTGTGGCACGTGTAGGCGAAGCACTGCTGGGTGATCGCCCACGCGGCATCCCATTCGAGATGCTTCTCGTCGGTGAGCACGCGCATGAACTCGGGCACCGCGATCACCGGGTGGGTGTCGTTGAGCTGGAAGATGACGCGCTCGGGCAGGTTCGCGAGGTCGAAGCCGTCGGCGAGCATGTTGTCGAGGAAGTCGTGGATCGAGGCCGCGACGAAGAAGTACTGCTGCTGCAGGCGAAGCTCTTTGCCCTGCGGGGTGGAGTCTTCGGGGTAGAGCACCTTCGAGATGTTCTCGGCGAAGGTCTGCGCCCGCACGGCCTCTTCGTAGTCGCCCGAGTTGAAGATGCGCAGATCGAAGGCACTGGTGGCGACGGCGCTCCACAGCCGCAGTGTGTTGACGCGGCCGTTCTGAAACCCCGGGACCATGTAGTTGTAGGGCACGGCCTGCACGTTCCATGCCGGCACCCATCGGCTGCGGGTCACGCCGTCGTCGTCGTACTTCTCGGTGTGGCCGCCGAAAGCGATGGTCTGCGCGTCTTCTGGGCGGGCGAACTCCCACGGCGAGCCGAGTGCCAGCCACGCGTCGGGCTGCTCGACCTGCTGGCCTTCGACGAACGTCTGACGGAAGATGCCGTACTCGTAGCGGATGCCGTAGCCGATGCTCGGCACCGCCATCGTGGCGAGTGAGTCGATGAAGCAGGCCGCGAGGCGTCCGAGTCCGCCGTTGCCGAGCCCGGGCTCGACCTCGTGAGCGCGCAGCTCGTCGATGTCGATGCCACACGATGCCAGGGCCCGGGTCGCGACGTCGGTGAGATCGGCGGCGAGCAGGTTGTTGTCGAGCTGGCGCCCCAGCAGATACTCGGCCGAGAGGTAGCAGACACCCTTCGCCTGCACCTCCTTCTGGTGCCGCACATCTTCGAGCCAGCGGGCCATCAGGTAGTCGCGCACGGTGTGGGCGAGCGCGAGGTAGCGATCGTTCGCGCTGGATGCCGACAGCGCGACGCCGCGGTCGAAGTTGAGGTTGTGCAGGAAGAGTTCCACGAACTCATCCGCGGTGCTCGGCGGAGCGATCACAGGAGCGAGGGCGAGCGGATGCAGGGAGGAGTGTGATTCGGGCACGTGACGACCGTAGCGAGCGCCGCGCCGATTCGTGTGACGAGCGGATGAAGAATATTGGTTGCGGCGATGGCTTGACCTTGACGCAGCGTCAACTTCTACCGTGGAGTTATCGAAGAACGGATCCACGGAAGGAGGACGCGATGACCGGTCGTGATTGGTCGATCCAAGAGATCGCCCGACTCGCGGGCACCACCAGCAGAACGCTGCGTCACTACGACGACGTCGGCCTGCTGCCGCCCTCGCGCATCGCGCACAACGGCTATCGCCATTACGACGAGTCGGCTCTCGTGCGCCTGCAGCGCATCCTGCTGCTGCGCGAGCTCGGACTCGGGCTGCCGCAGATCGCCGAGGTACTGAACCCGGCGACTCCGCGGCAGAGCGAGGAGTCCGCTCTCGAGACGCACCTCGCGCTGCTGCGTGAGGAGCAGAACCGGCTGGCGCGACAGATCGCGTCGGTCGAGAACACCATCAACGCATTGAGAGGAGGTGAAGAACTCATGGCAGAGAACATGTTCGACGGTTTCGACCACACCCAGTACAAGGAGGAGGTCGAACAGCGTTGGGGTCGCAAGACCTACGCCGACAGCGACCGCTGGTGGCGCGGGATGACCGACACCGAACGCGCCGACTGGCAGCAGCGCGTCTCCGACCTCGGTCGGGACTGGATCGCCGCCGCCGAGAGAGGCATCGACCCGGCATCCGCCGAGGCTCAAGACGTCGCCCGGCGCCACGTCGAGTGGCTCACCGGCATCCCGGGAACCCCCGCGGCCGTGCCCGGCGGCGACGTCAAGGCGTACGTGCTCGGACTCGGTGAGATGTACGTCGCAGACCCGCGCTTCGGCGCGAACTACGCGACGTCTGCCGGCGGCACGCAGGGCGCGGAGTTCGTCCGCGACGCGCTCCGCATTTACGCGGAGAGCAACCTGTAACGCGCTGGACCGCAACGTCCGGTGGCTGCGGGGTCAAAAACGCATCCGCCGCTTCGTGCGGGGTCAAAAACGCATCCCAATCGCCCGATTGAGGTGCGTTTTTGACCCCGCACGGGCGGGAGGGGCTTTGCACAGATCCACACACCGGGGCAAGGCCGAGATCGGATGCCGGGGGTGGGCGTAGGGTCGTGCCATGGGCCCCCGACGCAGACGCACGGATGCTGCGCCGCTGTTCGCGGCGGCGGCCGTGGCCTACATCGCGAACGTCGCCCTCGGCTCGGCGGTCGCCGCCAGACTGATCGACACGAGCAACTTCCGCTGGCTGCACCACGCGATCTACGTCGCCACGTGTGCGACCTCGGCCGCCGCGTTCTCGGCGATCTTCTGGGGTAGCCCGAAGCACGCGAGCCGCCGCGCGGCACTGGCCTTGGCGCCCGCCGCAGCACCGCTCGCCGCCATCCCGTATCTCGGCACGCACAGCCGCCGGCATCCGCTCATCGCGCTCGCCGCAGCCCCCTTCATCGTCGCGGGCCTCATCTGCTCGCGCCTCTCCACCGACCGGAAGTGAACGCATGGAACTGCTCGACGCCATCCGCCGCCGCAAGACCACGAACGGGCCCTTCCTGCCCGACCCGGTGTCGGAGGAGCATCAGCGCATCCTGCTCGAAGCCGCAGGCCGTGCGCCCTCGCAGCTGAACAGCCAGCCGTGGCGGTTCGTGGTCATCGAGAACCGCGACACGATCGACAAGATCGCCCGCATCTCGGGCGACAGCATGACCGAGGCGATGTCGAACGGCACGTTCTTCGAGCGCTACAAGCCGTACTTCCGCTTCAGCCAGGCCGAGATGGAAGAGAAGCGCAGCGGGATGCTGTTCGACAAGCTCCCTGCAGCCCTTCGCCCGTTCACGAGCCAGGTGTTCACCAAGCGCGGCCAGAAGCTGATGAACACCTTCGGGGTGCCGAAGACCCTGGGCGAGGAGAACCACAAGCTCGTCGGCGGCTCTCCACTGCTGCTGGGCGTGATGCTCGATCGCAGCGAGTACCGACCGGGTCAGCTCTCGTCGTTCTATTCGGTGTTCAGCATGGGCGCGGCCATGGAGAACGTCTGGCTCACCACGGTCGAGCTCGGCATGGGCATCCAGTTCATCTCGTTCCCGATGGAGGTTCCGGGGCAGTGGGACGAGATCGTGAAGCTGCTGCGCGTGCCCGACGACCTCGAGCTCATGGCCGTCTACCGCCTCGGCTACCTGCCGCCCGAGCAGCGCCGCCCGGCGATCGACTGGTCGAGCCATCAGCGCAAGCTCGCCTCGCAGTACGTGTTCCGCGAGAACTGCGACGAGCCTCAGCAGGGCTGGGATGCCCCGCCCCCGGGCGCGGGCTCACCGGGGGCGAGCTGACCCTCAGCCCCCGCTCTTGCGGGGCAGCGCCTTGAGGTCCTGCAGTGCGGGGCCTTCGATCCGAGTGCCGTCGGCTTCGAAGCGCGAGGCGTGCAGCGGACAGTCCCACGTGCAGTCGGCGTCGTTCCAGGCGAGCACTCCGCCCAGGTGCGGGCACACGGCCGAAACCGAACGGGTCACGCCGTCGACCGTCGAGATGGCCACAGGGCGCCCCCCGCGGTTCGCGACCACTCCCTCTCCCTCGGCCGGCTTCGGCACGGGCACGGGCCGGCGCTCGGCATCCACCCATCCACTCGTCGCGGCAGCGGCGACCTTCGCGCCCTCGACCGCTCCTCGGGCGAGGTCGGCGGGAACCGTCAGCCTCGTGCCGATCTTCACCATCCATGACGGGCGATCGTGCCAGCTGGCGCCGAGGATCTCGGCCGTGAGCCGCAGCGCGGCCGCCGGAGCGTTCGACAGGCCCCACTTGGCATAGCCCGTCGCGAAGCGGATGCTGCCGAGCCCTCGGGGCATCGCGCCCACGAACGGGATCTGGTTGTGCGACTCGTAGTCCTGCGCCGACCAGCGGTGCGTCTCTTCAGCGCCGGGGAAGTGCCTCTTCGTCCACTCGACCAGGTCGTCGACCGCGGCCGCTTCGCCGTCGGAGCGCCCGACCGGATGCCCGTTGCCGCCGACAACCAGGCGAGCGGGGCCGCCGGGGCCATCCGCATCCGAGACCGGACGGATCGAGCGCGTGGGGCTGTCGACCGAGATGAACGTGCTGTCGGGAACGCCCCCGGGCAACTGGAACGAGACGCAGTATG
>NZ_JAGGPD010000606.1 GCF_018613995.1 Microbacterium sp. ISL-103
CGACCGCTACGTCATCCTGAACGGCGGCCCCGTCGGATACGTGGAGCACGTGCATCCCGTCTTCGTCTGCTACGTCGGACACCCCTATCACCAGGCGGACGAGATCGCGCAGATCCATGACTTCCACGACGCCGTCCAGGCCGTGTTGAACCGCTCCTCCACGAAGCGGTCCGCTCGGTGAGCCACGACGTCTGGCCCGGGTCGCCGTATCCTCTCGGAGCGACCTTCGACGGTCAGGGCACCAACTTCGCCCTGTTCAGCGAGGGGGCCGAGAAGATCGAACTGTGCCTGTTCGATGACGACGGCAACGAAGAGCGCGTCCTCCTCGAAGAGGTCGACGCCTTCGTGTGGCACGGCTATCTGCCGTCCGTGCAGCCCGGCCAGCTGTACGGGTACCGAGTGCACGGCGCGTACGAGCCTGCGGAGGGCCAGAGGTTCAACCCGAACAAACTGCTCCTCGACCCCTACGCGAAGTCGGTGGCCGGGAGGGTCGATTGGGGACAGCCCCTGTTCGGCTACGACTTCGGAGACCCCGACTCTCGCAACGACGACGACTCCGGTTCCGCGATGGTGAAGGGCGTGGTCGTCAATCCGTTCTTCGAGTGGGCCGGCGACCGACTGCCCAAGACCCCCTACGCGCAGACCGTGATCTACGAGGCCCACGTCAAGGGCCTCACCCAGCTGCATCCCGATGTGCCGGAAGAGCTGCGCGGAACCTATGCGGCGATCGCGCATCCCGCGGTGATCGATCACCTCGTGCACCTCGGGGTCACCGCGATCGAGCTGATGCCGGTGCACCAGTTCGTCTACGACTCGACCCTCGAAGACAAGGGCCTCACGAACTACTGGGGGTACAACACCCTCGCCTTCTTCGCGCCGCACAACGACTACTCCTCGAGCGGCCAGCACGGTCAGCAGGTGCAGGAGTTCAAGGCGATGGTGCGCGCGCTGCACTCGGCGGGCATCGAGGTGATCCTCGATGTGGTCTACAACCACACGGCCGAGGGCAACCACATGGGTCCGATGCTCTCGATGAGGGGCATCGACAATGAGGCGTACTACCGCCTCGAAGAGGACCGCCGGTATTACACCGACTACACCGGAACCGGAAACAGCCTCAACGCCGGCAACCCGCACGCGCTGCAGCTGATCATGGATTCGCTGCGGTACTGGGTGACCGAGATGCATGTCGACGGCTTCCGCTTCGATCTCGCCTCGACTCTCGCGCGCGAGTTCTACGACGTCGACCGACTGGCGGCGTTCTTCGAGCTCGTGCAGCAGGATCCGATCGTCTCGCAGGTGAAGCTCATCGCCGAGCCGTGGGATGTCGGTCCTGGCGGCTATCAGGTCGGCAACTTCCCGCCCCAGTGGACGGAGTGGAACGGCAAGTACCGCGACACGGTGCGCGACTTCTGGCGCGGCGAGCCTCAGGCTCTCGGCGAGTTCGCATCGCGTCTCACCGGCTCGGCAGATCTCTACGAGCACTCGGGACGCCGCCCCGTGGCGTCGATCAACTTCGTCACCGCCCACGACGGCTTCACGCTGCGCGACCTGGTCTCGTACAACGAGAAGCACAACGAGGCGAACGGCGAGGACAACGCCGACGGGGAATCGCACAACCGCTCGAACAACCACGGCGTAGAGGGGCCGACCGACGACGAGACCGTCAACCGCGTCCGCGCCCGGCAGCAGCGGAACTTCCTCGCGACGCTGCTGCTGTCGCAGGGCGTGCCGATGATCGCGCACGGCGACGAGCTCGGCCGCACTCAGGACGGCAACAACAACGGCTACGCGCAGGACAACGAGCTCACCTGGGTCGACTGGGAAGCAGCCGATCGACCGCTCGTCGAGTTCACCGCCGCCGTCGCGCGGCTGCGTCGCTCGCATCCGACCTTCCGCCGCAGCCGCTTCTTCGACGGACGCCCGGTGCGCTCGGAGGACGGCGAGCGGGTGCCGGATGTCGTGTGGCTGCGGCCGGACGGACGCCGGATGGAACCCGAGGACTGGGATTCCGGTTTCGGCCTCGCCATCGGGATGTTCCTGAACGGACAGGGTATTCGTGAGAAGGACCGTCGCGGACGCCCGGTGACGGATCAGAACTTCCTGGTGTACTTCCACAGCGGAACGGATGCGATCGACGCGGTGCTTCCCGACGACCGGCACGGCCGCGCGTGGGAGGTCGCGATCGACACCGCCGGGGATCGCGCGGGCGGGGATCCGATCGATGCCGGCGCCCCTGTGACGCTGGAGGCCAACTCGCTTCTGGTGCTTCGCGAGGTCGATCAGACCGAGGTGCCGACGGACGACTCCGTCGAGGCCTCGCTGCGGATCCAGACCGAGCGCGCCGAAGCACCGGCTCCTGCGCCCACCCCGGAGCTGCCTCGATGACCCGTCGCCCGCTCTCGACATATCGTCTGCAGATCCGATCGGGCTTCACCCTCGACGACGCCGCCTCGGTCACGAGGTACCTCGCCGACCTGGGTGCGTCGTGGGCGTACCTCTCGCCGCTCCTCGCCGCCGTTCCGGGGTCTGACCATGGCTACGACGTCGTGGATCACTCGCGGGTGGACGACAGCCGGGGCGGGCCCGAGGGTCTGGAGCGCTTCGTCGCCGGTGCACGAGCGGCGGGGCGCGG
>NZ_JAGGPD010000607.1:0-650 GCF_018613995.1 Microbacterium sp. ISL-103
ACGGCGATCGACGTCGCGACGCTGCGCACCGTGCGGTTCATCGTCGCTCCCAGCCCAGCGTCACGGTGGTGCCGCACTCGCTCGAGTCGATCTCGGCCGTCCCTGCCACACCGGCCATGCGCGCGAAGATCGAGGCTCTGATGCCCAGGCGATCCGCACCGATGGCATCGAGATCGAACCCGGGGCCGGTGTCCGAGATCATCACGCTGATGCCCTCGTCGCCTCGCCCCTCCGCGATGATGTGCAGCCCGCGACCGTGTGCATGCGTCACCGCATTGCCGACCGCCTGCCGTGCAGCGAGCACCAGCGCTCTGGCCGCTCGCCCGGGGATCAGTCCGATCCCCCCGCGCTCTTCGACGATGGCATCGGCGCCGAGCTCGGACAGCGCTCGGCGCAGTTCGACGACGATCTGCGCCGCGCCGACCGGCTCGTCACTGCCTTCCTGCGCCACAGCCACCTCGGTGTTCGCGAGTCGGGTCAGCGCCTCGCGGGCCATGCCGACCGCCAGGTCCCGCGCTCTCTCGCCCTCGGCGCGCTCCGCGGCGATGAGCGCGGCGAGGACGCTGTCGTGCATGAGCGCCGACATCGTCGCGCGCTCTTCCTCCGCAGCGGCAGCGGCGGCGGCTGCCGCGTAGGAGGCGACGGCCCGC
>NZ_JAGGPD010000607.1:732-2134 GCF_018613995.1 Microbacterium sp. ISL-103
CAGACGCACGTACCCGTAGACGAACGGCAGGCAGACGGCCCAGGCGAACGGCAGCCAGAGGGGGAAGGCGAGCATCGCCGCGACGACGCCGACGTTGACGAGGAAGAAGATCCACGGCTGGTCGGCGGCCTTGCCCACGGGGTCGACGAAGCTCGGCCAGGCGGCCAGCGCCGCCGTGTACACGATCGCGAACGCACCGGAGGCCGTTCGAACACCGCGCCCGATGACGCATGCGACCAGCATCACGACCAGCGGGATGAAGACGACGAGCAGCATCGCGATGCGCGCGGCATCCGCCCATGCCATGGTCGTGATGCCCGCGATCAGCGCCTGTGCGCCGAGGATGCCCGACCCGATCGCGACGACGGTCGCGAGGATCCGCTCCATGCGCTTGCCGGTGAACCGCTCGAACTCGGTCTCCACGCTGCCCGGAGAGGGGATCTTGCTCCAGGCCTCACGGATGCTGAGGGGATCAGTGGGCACTCGGGGCCCCGTCGGCGGCCACGATGCCGTCCTCCATGGCACGACGGAGCAGATCGACCTTCGTCGGCGCCGGTCGCCCGACCTCCACGTACTTCACGCGGATGCGGGTGATGTTCTCCTTCGCCGTGGAGTAGGCGACGCCGAGTCGCTCGGCGACGGCCTTGAGAGGCAGTCCGGTCGCGTACAGGCGCAGCACCTCGCGCTCGCGCGTCGAGAGCTGGGCATCCGCGAAATCACGGTCTCCGTCGACCGCGCTCGCCCACTCCACGTTGTTGAGCGCCTCTCCCTGGGCGACGGTGCGTATCGCGTCGAGCACGTCATCGAGCGCTGACGACTTGCTCACGACGCCTGCGGCACCGGCGGCGAGCGCCTCGCGCACCGCGGCCGGTCGGTCGGCGACGCTGTGGATCACCACGCTCGCACCGTCGGCGACCAGCGAGCGGACGTTCTCGGTCACGGTCGTGCCGTCTCCGAGCGTGAGGTCGAGTACGACGACGTCAGCCGGCGGGGCGGACGTGGCGGATCGCCACTCGAGATAGGACACGACGGTGCTTCCCGAGAAGACCACCGTCTGCGAACCGTCCCGAGCGCACGCGGCTTCGAGACCGAGGCGGACGGATTCGTGATCGTCGATGAGTGCGACCCTGCTCATCCGCCCAGCCTACTGAGTCGGGAGCGCCACCCGAACATCGGTCACCGCGTGAGCAGGGCCACGACTTCGAAGTGGTGCGAGTGGGGGAACAGGTCGAAGCCGCGGAGGGTGCCGACCTTCCACCCGTGCTCGCGAAAGGTCCCGAGGTCGCGAGCCAACGCGACGGGGTCGCAGGCCACGTAGGCGATCGCCTGGGGAGCGACCGTGTTGAGCGCATCGACCACGGCACGGCCTGCGCCGGCGCGGGGCGGGTCGAGCACGACGGCG
>NZ_JAGGPD010000608.1 GCF_018613995.1 Microbacterium sp. ISL-103
CCTCGACCTCGAGGATGTCCGCCGCCACATCCTTGCCCTTCCGCACGTGGTCGCGGTGCACGACCTTCACGCGACCCAAGTCTCGACCGACCTCCCCACGCTCACCGCCCATGTCGTGGTCGATGACACCGTCACGATGGAAGCTTCCGCCGCATTGCTGACATCACTTCAGCAATGCGTCAACGAGCACTTCGCCGTGAGCATCGAACACTCCACCTTTCAGATCGAACCCGAATCCCACCCCGGAGAGCACGACACCCATGCATAAACGCCTCTCGGCACGTATCACAGCCCTCGCCGTCGCCGCCCTGATGGTGTCGGCATCCGTCGTGCTGGGGACCACAGCCCCGGCCGCCGCTCACGACGAGTTCGTCTCGGCGTACCCCGACGCCGACTCGGCCGTCGACGGCTCTCCCGACGAGATCTCTCTGATGTTCACCGGGCTGCTCCCGGATGGTGACGGCGCAACAGTCATCGACGTGGTCGATGAAACCGGAGCAAACGTCGCAGTCGACGCCCCCCAGGCGACCGATGACGTTATCACGCAGCACCTCTCCCCGGACGCCGCGACCGGGGTCTTCACTGTCCGATGGAAGACCGTCTCCGCCGATGGGCATCCGATCAGCGGAGAGTACGTGTACACCGTCAGACCCGCGACGGACACGGGATCCGGCACAGCCACCGCAAGCCCCACCCCTGAAGCCTCACCACAGAGCAGCGAAGAAACGGAAACCGCATCGCCGGCACAAACGTACGGCGGCACACCATCCGGAGGCGGTGCCTTCGAAATGCTGCCCCTATTCTTCCTCTCCGGTTTGGCTATCATCCTGGGGGTCGGGGTTGTGGGCGTGATGATGGCCGGGCGCCGCCGTCACCAGCGGGATCGCGCCGAAGTTGCTGAGGATGCCGCGGCCGCGGGGGAAGACGCCGATGCGTGATCGAGTCCGCCGGTCGGCCGTGGTGCTCATCGTCGCCGCCATCGTTATCCTGATCGATCAAGGCACCAAGACTCTTGCTCTGAACACGTTGCGACAGGATGCGCGTATACCGCTGATCGGCGACTGGCTCGGTCTTCAACTGGCCTTCAACCCCGGGGCGATCTTCTCGCTCGGGGAAGGCTCCACATGGGTCATCACCGTCGTCGGGCTCGCTGTCACCGCGGCCCTCATCGGTGCCGCTACCCGAGCCCGCAACGTGTGGTCGGCGGTTGGTTTCGGTTTCATCGTGGGCGGTGCGATCGGGAACCTAATCGATCGCTTATTCTCGCCGCCCGCGTTCGGGATCGGGCACGTCACCGATTTCCTTGCCTACGGGAACCTGTTCATCGGCAACCTCGCCGATGTCGCTCTCGGCATCGGTGCCGTGTTCCTCATCGTCGCGGGTCTGCGCATAAGCCGTCGCCGGCCAGACCCCTCGTCCCGCCCCGATCCCGTCGACCCTGTACCCGCCGAAGAAACGGTTCACCCATGAGTCCCAAAGAACGTGTCCCCTCCACTTACCAGCGGAACGCCCTGGCCCCCAGCCTCGTCGCCGCCGCGATCCTGTTCCTCGCCCCGGCGCTCTTCCAGGCGAATTGGGCGCCCCTCGTCCTCTTCATCGCCTCAATTTTCGGGCTGATCGTCGCGTGGTTTGCGCTGCAGGCACGCCACTGGTGGTGGATCCCGGTCTTCCTCGCGATCGCCGTGCTCTGGAACCCGGTAATGCCCTTCCCCTTCTCCGGTGTCGTGTGGACCACAGCACAGCCCATCGCGGCCGTGGCGTTCCTGGCAGCGGGGGCGACGATCAAGGTGATCCGGAAGTGAACAGCGCGATCTTCTTGTCACGACCATGCGTGTGAGCGGCCAGATCCTCGAAAGTCCCCCGTCTTTGCAGGCGTTCCTCGCACCGGCGGACATCCCGCTTCCGGTGTTACCGATAGTCGCGGGGATCCTCGCTGTGCTGTATCTGGTCGGAGCGATCCGGTTGTGGACGCGCGGGCGTCGGTGGCCCGTGTGGCGGACGGTCAGCTTCCTTCTCGGGTGTGTTCTCCTCGCGGCGGTCACTGGTCTAGGCGTTGAAACCTACGGCCAGGCGCTGGTGTCCGTTTTCATGTTCCAGCAGCTCACTCTGATGATGATGGTGCCGCCGCTCCTCGTCCTGGGCTCTCCCGGCACCCTTCTTCTGCGAGCGACACCGCATCATGGAGCGGGACGGTTAGTCCTCACAGCGGCCCACGGTGCTCTTCGAAGCCCGGCCGCGAAATGGATACTCAGTCCGTGGGCCACTGTCCCGCTCTACCTGTTCGCGTTCTACGGCATCTACCTTGCGGGTGCTGCCGATGCCATCCTCGCTCTCCCCGGGGGTCACGTCGCACTCGAGGTCGGATTCCTCCTCGCCGGCGTGCTCTTCACAATCCCCATCCTGTCCTCCGATCCGCTGCCGGCCAGGTTGGGTCATGGTGCCCGTGCACTGAACGTCTTTGCCGAAGCCGCGCTCCACGCATTCTTCGGGGTGTTTCTCATGATGGCCAGTACGATCCTGGTCGGCTCGTTCGTCGCCTCCACCGAAGCACTGGGCATCGATCCCCTCGCCGATCAGCAGCTAGCCGGCGCTCTGGCATGGTCCTACGGTGAAGCCCCGACCGTACTGATGTTGATCTACGTGATGCATCGTTGGTTCCGCAGCGACACCGCCCGGGCTGCCGCGGCGGATCGGTATGCCGACGTGCACGGGAACGCCGACCTCGACTCGTACAACGCTTACCTGAAAAACCTGGGCACTCATGACCGTGACCGCTGACCCGTTGGTGGGACACGCCCTCTCCGTTCGACCACGGCGCGGCAACGCCAGTGCGCACGATGCGCTCCTGGCAGCTGCGGTGCCATTTCCCGTAGCGATCGTCGCGTCCGCCATCGCAGGAGGCATGCTGGATCTCGCCTACCCCGCGTCCGGGTGGTGGCCCGCGACGTTCGTGAGCGCAACCATCGGGCTGTGGACGCTTCGCGGACGCTCTCTTCCCGGGGCGTTCCTGATCTCCCTCGTCTACGGGACGGCCTTCTACTTCACTCACTTGGTATGGGTGACCCGGTTTCTTGGGCCCATCCCATGGGTCGCGCTGGCTGGCTTGGAATCCCTGCTGTTCGGTGCCGGCGGTGCGCTGATCGCACTCGCCTATCGTGTCGCCACCACGCGGGCGGGATTCGGGTATCACGCGATCACTCCTGTGCTCGTCGCCGGGGTGTGGGTGCTGCGGGAAACGCTGATGGGGAATGCGCCGTACACCGGGTTCCCGTGGGCGCGAATCGGCTTCACTCTTGCCGAGAGCCCGCTCGCGGAAGCCGCTTCCTGGGTGGGGACAACCGGGCTGACCTTCCTGACAATCCTCGTCTGCGCAAGCGTCGTGGAAGCCCTCACCCTCCGCCGGTGGGAGCCGGGAGCAGCAGCGGCGGTCATCGTCGTTGCCGCGATGGCCGTCCCTCTGTTCCCGACTGAGCAAGCGGGAATGATGCGCGTCGGATGGGTGCAGGGCAACGGTCCCAGCGGCTACTTCGACACCAGGACAACAGGTGACATCCTGCGCGCACAGGAAGAAGCGACCGCTCCGCTCCTGGGGCGTGAAATGGACCTTCTCGTCTGGCCAGAAGGGGCCGTCGACGCCGATCCCCTGCGCGATGCCGCCGTCGCAGGCCGCCTTGATCGACTCGTGCAGGGTGCTGGCGCTCCGGCACTGGTGAATGCGGCAACCACCCGCGGAGCTGACACGTTCAACACCTCGATGCTGTGGACCAGCGCCGGGCCGCAGCAGCTCCACGACAACGCCAACCCCGTCCCATTCCGCGAATACGTCCCG
>NZ_JAGGPD010000609.1 GCF_018613995.1 Microbacterium sp. ISL-103
GAGGGTGGCGAGAACAAGATGGAAGGAGTTCAGTGCACCGGAGGTGATGATGATCTCGTCGGCATGCGTCTCGACGCCGCGCTCGGTGAACCGGTGAGCGACGGCTTCGCGCAGCTCGGGGAGTCCCCGAAGAGAGTATCCGCTGGTGCCCCGGAGGGCGGCGAGCCGGGGCAGCGATCGCACCGTCGCGTCGTACAGGCCGGGTGTCGAGTCCATCGAGGCGATCGACAGGTCGATCGCGGATCCGTCATCCTCGTTCGGCATCTGCGACGTGCTGTGGGGGAGAGCGACCCGGGTGCTTCCGCCGTGCAGTCGTGAGACGTAGCCCTCGTCTTCGAGGAGGCCGTAGGCGCGGGTCATGGTCGAGCGTGATCGACGAAGTTCCAGGGCCAGGGCGCGCTCGCTCGGAAGGCGTTCGCCCACCGTGAGACGCCCGTCGAGGATGAGCGCTCGGATGTGCTCCGCCAGCGCCGCGGCGGTCGCGCCGACGACGTTCTGGGATCCCAGCTGCTCGACGAGTCGTGAGGTCATATATCCAGCATGCCGCAAAGTGGCCTGAGAAGAGCAGGCCACTTTTCGACGAGTGGCCTGTCGTCCTGCGGGCGCGACGGGTCCACGATGGAGGAATGCACCGTCGGTCCATCTTTCTCCCCATCAGCGCCACGAGCCGCCGCGACGTCCTCGAGCGCATCGTGCAGCTGCTCGTCGGGCTCTTCCTCTATGGCGTCGCCCTCGGGTTGATGGTCCGGGGCGGCATCGGCGTCGCGCCGTGGGACGTGCTCGCGCTGGGGATCGCCGGCAAGGCGGGCATCGGATACGGCGTCGTCACGGTTCTCGTCTCGGTGCTCGTACTGGTGCTGTGGATCCCGCTGCGGCAGCGCGTCGGCCTGGGCACCCTGCTCAATGCCCTGCTCGTCGGTCCGAGCGCCGATCTCGCACTCGCGATCCTGCCGGCGCCGCCGTCGATCTGGATCGGGGCGCCGATGTTCGTCGCCGGTCTGCTGCTTCTGGCCTTCGCGACGGGGCTCTACATCGCGGCGGACTTCGGACCCGGCCCGCGCGACGGTCTGATGACGGGACTCGTGGCCCGCACCGGCTGGCCGGTGTGGCTGGTGCGCACCCTCATCGAGGGAAGTGTGCTGCTGATCGGCTTCCTGCTCGGCGGGCCGGTGGGAGTGGGCACGGTTCTCTTCGCGTTCGGCGTGGGACCGCTGATCGGCTGGTTCCTGCCCTGGACCACGCGCGTTCGGGCGACCCGCTCGCGTCAGCTGGCGCGCACGCCGTCGCGATAGGCCCCGACCTGCCTCGACAGACGAGAGCGGCCCCCGGGATCACCCGGGGGCCGCTCTGTCGTGTCCGTGTGTCAGTCGGCGCTCGCGAACACGGCGACGGCGTTGTGCCCGCCGAAGCCGAACGAGTTGCTGATGGCGATCTGCGGGCCTTCGCCGAGGGGCGTGGGCTCGCCGGAGAGACGGAACGGCACGGCCGGATCGGGCTCGGTCATGTTGATCGTCGGCGGAGCGACGCGGTCACGCAGCGCGAG
>NZ_JAGGPD010000610.1 GCF_018613995.1 Microbacterium sp. ISL-103
AGGATTCGAACCTGCGACCAAGAGATTAGAAGGCTCCTGCTCTATCCCCTGAGCTACGGAGGCGCACCGTTCTACCGTACCGCGCCGGATTCCGATGTCGGAGCCGTCGATAGGATGACGTCATGGTATCTGCCCCAGAGAACGACCGCCTCGTCTGGATCGACTGTGAGATGACCGGTCTCGATCTCGCTGGCGACGAGCTCGTCGAGATCGCCGTCGTCATCACCGACTTCGAGCTGCGCCCCGTCGATCCCGGATTCCAGGTGGTCATCCGCCCGAGCGACGCGGCGCTCGAGAACATGAACGACTTCGTGACGAAGATGCACGAGACGTCAGGGCTGATCACCGAGATCCCCCACGGCATCTCGTTGGCAGACGCCGAAGCCCAGACTCTCGCCTACATCAAGCGCTTCGCCCCCGTCGAGCGGAAGGCTCCGCTCGCGGGCAACACGATCGGCACCGACCGCATGTTCCTGGCGAAGTACATGAGCCAGGTCGACCAGTGGCTCCACTACCGAAACGTCGACGTCTCCAGCATCAAGGAACTCTCGCGGCGCTGGTATCCGCGAGTCTTCTTCCAGGCGCCGGCGAAGGACGGCGGCCACCGCGCCCTCGCTGACATCCTCGAGTCGATCCGCGAACTGCGGTACTACCGCGAAGCGGTGTTCGTCGACGAGCCGGGGCCCTCGAGCGACGACGCCCGAGACATCGCTGCCCGCACCGTGTCAGAGTTCACCCCGAACATGTAATAGACTCGTGTGGTTGCCAATCGCGGTTGGCACATGGTGGGTATAGCTCAGCTGGTAGAGCGCTGGCTTGTGGTGCCGGATGTCGCGGGTTCGAGTCCCGTTACTCACCCCACTGAGAAGAGGGTCCGAGTCGTCAGACTCGGACCCTCTTCGTGTTCTCGGGCACCGGTCGGCGACCCCTAGGATTGCGTGGTGTCGCTCGCCGTGTGGTTCTCGCTTCTGACCGCCTGCGTGGTGATCAGCTTCACTCCTGGTGCCGGTGCCATCAATACGATGTCGAACGCACTCAGGCAGGGCTGGCGCCGATCGATCTGGGGAATCCTCGGGCAGCAACTCGCACTGATCGTGCACGTCGTGATCGTCGCCGCAGGCCTTGGATTGATCGTGTCGCAGTCCGAGTTGCTGTTCAACGTCATCCGTTACGCCGGAGCCGCCTATCTCGTCTTCCTCGGCATTCGGCTGATCCTCACGAGGCCGACGATCCCGGAGGCCGATGACGATGCACAGGGTGATCTCCACGAAGGTCACTGGTCGATGATCCGGCGCGGATTCTGGGTGAACCTGCTGAATCCGAAAGCCATCGTCTTCTTCCTCGCGTTCATCCCCCAGTTCATCAAGCTCGACGAGCCGCAGTTGCCGCAGTACCTCACCCTCATCGTCACGGTGATGATCGTGGACATCCTCGTGATGTGGGGATTCTTCGCAGTGGCAGCCCGGCCGTTCCGACGGCTCACGCGCTCTCCCCGGGGCCAGCGGATCCTCAACAGCATCTTCGGAGTGCTGTTCATCGCCGTCGCCGCGCTCCTGGTCGTCCTGCACTGACACCCGCCCGTCCCTCGCGGCAATAGGCTGGAGCTGATGGAGATGGATTCTGCACCCTTCGAGGAACTGGTGATCGACGAGCTCGATCGCCTGCCCGACGAGATGGTCGACGGGCTCGACAATGTCGTCTTCGTCGTCGAAGACCGTCCTGAAGACGGATCCCTCGACCTCCTCGGCCTCTATGACGGCCTGGCGTTGACCGAGCGCGGTCAATACGGCACGGGAGAGCTCCCTGACCGCATAGTCGTGTACCGCGAGCCCCACCTCGCCGCGTGCGAGACCGAATCCGAGCTCCGCGATGAAGTGCACACGACCCTGGTGCATGAGATCGCGCACTTCTACGGCATCGACGATGAACAGCTGCACGAGCTGGGGTGGGCGTGACTCCCCTCGCAACCCCGGAACTCGAGGAGCTCACGCGACTCTCCGCCGCTCCTCTCGAACCTTGGGAGGTCGTCGTCTGGAACGACCCCGTCAACCTGATGAGCTACGTCGTGAGGGTGTTCCGCACGTACTTCGGATACTCGCTCGACCGGGCGACACAGCTCATGCGGGCCGTGCATCACGAGGGTCATGCGGTCGTCGCCACCGGACCGCGCGAGACGATGGAGGTCCACGTGCAGGCGATGCACGACTACGGCCTGTGGGCGACCGTGCGGAAGGTCGCGTGATGACGGGACCGGCAGTGCGTATGACGATGGCTCGAGTCGAGGGCGCGCAGCTCGTGCGGCTGGTCGACGACCTGCGCGAGCTCGTCGGCTCGGAGCGCGACCTCACCGACCCTGCGATCACACGCCTCGTGCCCGATCCCTATCCCGACGATGACGAAGCCTCGCGAACCTTCCGTGCTGCGACCAGCGACGACCTGCTCGATCGCCGCGCCCTCGATGCCGACGTCGTGCGCACCGCTCTCGCAGAGATGCGAGGCGATCTCGACTCGATGTCGCAGGGAGAGGCGTTCGCCGAGCACGAACTCGAGATCCCGCCGAGCGACGTCGACGCCTGGCTGCGCACCCTCACCGCACTGCGACTGATCATCGCATCCCGTCTCGGCATAGAAGACGACGACGACCGAGACCCGGAGGATGCACGCTTCGGCGTCTACGACTGGCTCGGCTACCGCCTCGAACTGGTCATCGAGGCTGCCGACGAGCTTCTGTGAGCGATCAGGGGATCTCGAACACCCTGGTCGCGAGTGCTCGGGGATCGTGACGCTCGAGGTGGTCGCGCTCCTGCGCCGCCCAGCGATCCCAGTGCGGTCGGTAGGTGTCCCCGTCGCGATGCAGCGCTCGCGCCTTGCGGGAGTGGTCCGAGGCCTCGAGCCACACGCTCACATCGGCGATCGCGGATGACGACGGGGTCAGGATGCCGCTGCCTTCGATGATCACGCCGAGCGACGGATCCACGGCGTAGCTCTCCGCCTCCGCCTCGCGATCCCAGTCCCATCGGGTCCAGGAACCGATGTATCCACGACCATGCCGACGAAGTATGCCGTCGAGGGCACGCTCGACACCGTCGTGCAGTCCGTCCCACCCCGGATAGATCGAGTCGAGGGCTATCAGCTGCACGCGTCCGGCGATCGGCCACCGATCGACCAGCATCCGGGCGAGCGTCGTCTTTCCCGCGCCGCTGCGTCCGTCGAGGAGGACGACGGGATTCACCGCGTCGAGGCTGCGGACATCCGCGACGATGCGAGTCGCGGCGCGCTCGAGAGCCGCCGCGACCGGGTCGTCACTTCTTGAGTGCACGGATGATGCGTGAGAGTGCTCGACCGGTCGCCCAGACGAACGGGATCGCGACGACCAGCAGGGTCACGATGTTCGGTTCGAACCGGAGTCCCTCCTCGCGGCGCACGTAGACACCTACCGGAACCGACACTCCGCCGCCACCCCCGCCTTCGGCTCCATCGCCGCTTCCTCCGCCGAAGCCGGAGTAGGTGAAGGCGACGGGGGTGATGCTCACGCCGTCGACATCCTGCTGTTCGCCGTACGCGCTCTTCACGCCGAACGAGGCGGCCTGCTTACCGAGTTCCAGTGCAATGTTGGGCATGGCTCCACGCTAGCCCAGTAATCGGACGCCGGAAGGGTCAATCGACTCCGTGGGCCTTGGGGTGCTGAGCGGCACCGCGCCCGTCGCCACGGCCGATATGTCTCGCCCGGCTGATCGTGGAGACGCCGAATCGCGCGACCGCATCGTCGACTGCGCCCTCGACCCGCCGCCAGTCCTCGTCGTCGTCCCAGAGGCCGAACCCCCCGCCCCCTGCCGGTCGCAGCTTCTCGGCCCGCACTCCGACAAGACGCACCGGGTCGCGTCGTTCGATCTGGTCGAACAGTGCCTGGGCGGCCTCACCGATGCGCTGCCCCACTGCCGTCGGCTCGGGCAGGGTCTGAGAGCGGCTGACGGTGCGGAAATCGTCGAAGCGGACCTTGATCGCCACCGTCGACGTCTCCCATCCAGCTCTCCGCAGTCGCGCGGCGACGCGGTCGGCCAGGCGGAGCAGTTCCGCCCGCAGATAGGCGCGGTCGGAGATGTCCGTGTCGAAGGTCTCCTCATGACCGACGCTCTTCTCGACGCGCTCGGTCTCGACCGTTCGAGGATCCTCACCCCGCGCCAGCTCGCTGAGCCGGCTGCTCAAGGCCGGGCCGACGGCGCGATCGAGCATCTCCCGCGAGGACATCCGGATGTCGCGGATCGTACGGATACCGCGTCCCTCCAGCGCCTCCGCCGCTTTGGGGCCCACGCCCCACATGGCGCGCACCGGGCGGGGGTCGAGGAAGTCCTGCGTGTCGGAAGCCGCGATCACGAGCATTCCATCGGGTTTCGAGATGGTCGAGGCCATCTTCGCGACATGCTTCGTCGCGGCGACACCCACACTGCAGGTGATGCCGACCTCGTCGCTCACGCGTTCGCGCACGAGTTGTGCGATCCGCGCGGGACTCCCCCACAGCCGTCGGACGCCCCGCACGTCGAGGAACGCCTCGTCGACGGAGAGAGGCTCGACGAGCGGGGTGAACGACTCGAAGATCTCCATGACCTGCCGCGACACGGCGTGATACCGATGGAAGTGCGGGGGCACGATGCGCGCCGCAGGGCACAGACGCATCGCCTGAGAGACCGGCATCGCCGCCCTCACCCCGTACCGACGCGCCTCGTAGGACGCGCTCGACACCACCGACCGGCCGTCCGGCGCCCCGATGATCAACGGGAGCCCGCGAAGACTCGGATCGTCGAGAACCTCGACCGCCGCGTAGAACGCGTCCATATCGACGTGCAGGATGCTGGTGCCGGTGTCATCGGCATCGACGGACGAGACGATGCGCCCTCTGCCGTCACCGTGTCCCATGAGACCATTCTCCCCCGGACCTCGGACACGAGGCCCGGGGGATGCGGTTACTGCGCAGCGCGCTCGAGGACGAGTTCGCGGACCCTGGCGGCATCCGCCTGGCCCTTCATCGCCTTCATCACTGCGCCGATGACGGCGCCGGCGGCCTGGACCTTGCCGTCCTTGATCTTCGCGAGCACGTCGGGCTGGGCAGCGAGTGCCTCGTCGATCGCGGCGATCAGCG
>NZ_JAGGPD010000611.1 GCF_018613995.1 Microbacterium sp. ISL-103
GCCTTCTTGGCCGGAGCCTTCTTGGCGGGCGCCTTCTTCGCGGGAGCCTTCTTGGCGGCGCCGCGCTTGGGCGCAGGGCCCTTCGCACGCTTGTCGGCGAGCATCTGCACGGCGGTCTCGAACGTGATGTCCTCGACCTTCTGGCCGCGCGGGATCGTCACGTTGGTCTCGCCGTCGGTGACATAGGCGCCGAAGCGACCGTCGCGGATGCGGATCGGCTTGTTGCTGACCGGGTCTGCCTCGAACTCGGCGAGCGCGCTGGAGGCACGGCGGGATCCGGCTCCGTACTTCGGCTGCGAGTAGATCTCGAGAGCCTTCTCGAGCGTGACGTCGAAGATCTCCGACTCGCTCTCGAGCGAACGGGAGTCGGTGCCCTTCTTCAGGTACGGACCGAACCGACCGTTCTGCGCGGTGATCTCGTCGCCGGTCTCGGGGTCGTTGCCGACCACACGAGGAAGGCTGAGCAGCTGCAGTGCGGTGTCGAGCTCGATGGTGTCGACCGACATCGAGCGGAACAGGGATGCCGTGCGCGGCTTCGGTGCGACTTCCTTCTTCGCTCCGCGCTTGGGCTTCGGGGCCTCGACCACCTCACCCGTCGCCTCGTCGACCGCGGCGTCGTCGGACACCGGGTCGGTCTCCTGCACGTAGGGACCGAAGCGTCCGTCCTTGACGACGACGATCTTGCCGTTGTCGGGGTTCGTGCCGAGCACGCGGTCGCCCGCGACGGGCGCATCGATGAGCTCCTGCGCCTTGGCGGCCGTCAGCTCATCGGGCGCGAGATCTTCGGGCACGTTGACGATGCGGGGCTTCTCGTCGGGCGCCTCGGGGTTTGCCACCTCGAGGTACGGACCGTACTTGCCGAATCGCAGCGTCGCGGTCTCGGTGATCGGCGTCGAGTTGAGGGCTCGTGCATCGATCTCGCCGAGGTTGTCGACCGTCTGACGCAGGCCGACGTGCGAGTCGGAGCCGTAGTAGAACGAGCGCAGCCACTCGACGCGCTTCTGCTCGCCGCGGGCGATCGCATCGAGGTCGTCTTCGAGCGCGGCCGTGAAGTCGTAGCCGATGAGGTCGGCGAAGTGCTCTTCGAGCAGTCGCACGACGCTGAAGGCGAGCCATGTCGGAACGAGGGCCTGCCCGCGCTTGGTCGCGTAGCCTCGGTCGATCACGGTGCCGATGATGCTGGCGAACGTCGAGGGACGCCCGATGCCGTGCTCTTCGAGCGCCTTGACCAGCGATGCCTCGGTGTAGCGCGGCTTGGGGGTCGTGCGGTGCCCCTTGGCCTCGGAGTCCGACATGCGCAGCTGGTCGCCCACGGCGACGACGGGGAGCGACTGGTTCTCGTCGGCGTCCTTGTCGTTGCGCTTCTCGTCGCGACCCTCTTCATACGCCTCGAGGAAGCCCTTGAAGGTGTAGACGGTGCCGGATGCGGTGAACTCGGCGTTCTGCCCGGCGGCGTCGACCGCGATGGTGACGGTCGTGGTCTCGTACTTCGCGTCGGCCATCTGGCTTGCGACGGTGCGCTTCCAGATCAGGTCGTAGAGGCGGTGCTCTTCGCGGTCGAGCTCGGAGGAGACGGACTTGGGCGTGCGGAACGTCTCGCCGGACGGGCGGATCGCCTCGTGCGCCTCCTGGGCGTTCTTGCTCTTCGACTTGTAGACGCGCGGCTTGAGAGGCACGGCGGAGTCGCCGTAGAGCGAGACCGCCAGACCGCGTGCCGCCTGCACCGCCTGGGTGCTCAGCGCCACCGAGTCGGTTCGCATATAGGTGATGTAACCCTTTTCGTACAGCCGCTGGGCGACGCTCATCGCCTGCTTCGCGCTCATCGAGAGCTTGCGGCCCGCCTCCTGCTGCATGGTGGAGGTGGTGAAGGGGGCGTAGGGACTGCGGGTGCCGGGCTTGGCCTCGACCTTGGTGACGGAGCCAGCGCCTGCGGCGTCGACGGCGAGCGCGAGCTGCGCGGCCTTCTTCTCGTCGAGGATGACGACGGCCTTCTTGAGCTTCCCGGTGTCATCGAAGTCTGTTCCGCGGGCGAGCTGACCGCCGTCGACGCGCACGAGGCGCACGCGGAATCCTGACGAGGAGGAGGCGAGCGCCTCGACGTCCCAGTACTCGGCCGACACGAACGCCATGCGCTCGCGTTCGCGCTCGACGATCATGCGGGTGGCGGCGGACTGCACTCGTCCGGCAGAGAGGCCGGTCTTGACCTTGTACCAGAGCACCGGCGAGACGTCCCACCCGTACAGCCGTTCG
>NZ_JAGGPD010000612.1 GCF_018613995.1 Microbacterium sp. ISL-103
TCCGGCCTCGTGCCGCGCTCGCCCTGCACGAGACGACCGGTGCAGTGCCCCAGGACGTTGACCCTGGGGTGCGAGACGGCCGCGAGCATCCTCGCCGTCATCGGTCGCGAGTCCATGCGCAGTTTGGAATGGACCGATGCCACGACGACGTCGAGCTCGCCGAGCAGCGCGTCCTCCTGGTCGAGGGACCCGTCGTCGAGGATGTCCACCTCGATGCCCGCCAGCAGAGTGAATCCGTCGCCCGTCTCGGCACGAACGAGCGGGATCTGCTCACGCAGACGCTCGGCCGAGAGACCACGGGCCACCCGGAGACGCGGCGAGTGGTCGGTGATCGCCTGGTACTCGTGCCCCAGAGCGCGCGCCGCGGCTGCCATGACCGAGATCGGCGTCGTCCCGTCGGACCACTCGGTGTGCGCGTGCAGGTCACCGCGCAGTTTCGTGCGCAGCTCGGAGACCCTCTCAGGCTCGACATCGCCGCGCAGCTCCACGAGGTAGTCGGGAACATCGCCGGTCTGCGCCTGGCGGATGACCGCGAATGTGGATTCGCCGATCCCCTTCGCGGCGCGCAGCCTGGTCGGGTCGGAGCGCACCTCCTCCGGCAGCTGCTGCAGGGTCGCTGCGGCCTGACGGAAGGCCTTCGCGCGATACCGAGACGCTCGTTCGCGCTCCAGCAGCGAAGCGATCTCGAGCAGCGCGGCGACCGGATCCATCACATCTCCTATGCGGATGCCAGCTCGCGGCTCACGCCGATCCACTCGTCGAGCTTGGCGGCGGCCCGACCGTCGTCGACGGCAGCGGCGGCACGGTCGTATCCCGCGCGCAGCCGCTCGAGGATGGGGCGCTGCACCTGGGTCGCGTCCTGCGAGAGTTCGAAGGCGACAATGCCCGCCGCGGCGTTGAGCAGCACGATGTCGCGCACCGCTCCCTTCTCGCCTTCGAGCGTGCGACGCAGCACCGCTGCATTGTGCTCGGGCGTGCCACCGATCAGGTCGGCGAGATCGGCGATCGGGATCCCGAGGTCGCGCGGGTCGAGGTCGTGCTCGTGGATGTCACCGCGCGTGACCTCCCAGATCCGGCTGTGGCCGGTCGTGGTCAGTTCGTCGAGACCGTCATCGCCACGGAAGACGAGAGCGGTCGCGCCGCGGGTGCGGAAGACGCCGGTGATCAGGGGGACCCTCTCGAGCTGCGCCACCCCGACCGCGTTCGCCTCGGCGCGTGCCGGGTTGCAGAGGGGGCCGAGCATGTTGAACACGGTGGGGACGCCGAGCTGGGCGCGCACCGCGCCGGCGTGCTTGAACCCCGGGTGGAAGGCGCCTGCCCAGGCGAACGTGATGCCGGTGCGATCGAGGATGGTCGACACCGCCGCAGGGTCGAGGGTCAGCTCGAGCCCCAACGCGCTGAGGACATCGGACGACCCCGACGCGGAGCTCGCGGCACGGTTGCCGTGTTTGACGACCGGAACCCCTGTCGCCCCGATGATGACGGCGGCGGTCGTGGAGACGTTGACCGTTCCGACGCGGTCTCCTCCTGTGCCCACGATGTCGAGGACGTTCGGGGACACGGGCAGCGGCACGGCCGCCTCCAGAATCGCATCGCGGAAGCCGACGATCTCGTCGATGGTCTCGCCCTTGGCGCGCAGCGCCACCAGGAACCCGGCGAGCTGCGCCTCGGTGACGTCGCCGCGCATGATCTGACGCATCGCCCACGTGGACTCCCAGACGCTGAGGTCGCGACGCTCCAGGAGAGTGGTGAGCACGTCGGACCAGGTCAGGGAATCAGCCATGTGAGCGATCCTATCGGCGACGGGAAAACGTGCAGGCTGTTCCTCGCGGGCGGGCGCACGCGAGGCATCCCCTTTTTCCCGCGGATTCACCGAGGATTCGCAGCGTTTTCTTAGGGTTGCCTAAGTCGCTGGACAGGGAATCGGGGTCCTCCGATGCGAGAATCATGCCCGAGGATCGGCCATAATGGAATAGTGACGACCTCAGCGACGTATGCCCCGGCGGCAAGAACGATCAAGCGCCCCAACCCGGTAGCTGTCGGCACCATTGTGTGGCTCGGCAGCGAGGTGATGTTCTTCGCGGGACTCTTCGCGATCTACTTCACTCTTCGCAGCACCTCTCCCGAGCTCTGGGCGGACCGCACCGAACTTCTGAACGTCCCGTTCGCGTTCGTCAACACGGCGATCCTTGTCCTCTCCTCGTTCACGTGCCAGATGGGCGTGTTCGCGGCCGAGGATCTGCAGCCGTACCGCATCGCGAAGGGACAGAAGAACGGCGCCGGACGCCGTCGCCTGTTCGGCTGGGGCATGGTCGAGTGGTTCTTCCTCACCTTCGCCCTCGGCGCGATCTTCGTGTCCGGCCAGGTCTGGGAGTACGCGACGCTCGTCGCTGAAGGCATGCCGATCAGCGCAGACTCCTACGCATCGGCCTTCTACCTGACCACGGGCTTCCACGCCCTGCACGTCACCGGCGGTCTCGTCGCGTTCCTGCTCGTCATCGGACGCGCGTACGCCGTCAAGAATTTCCGGCACAAGGAGGCGACCTCCTCGATCGTGGTGTCCTACTACTGGCACTTCGTCGACGTCGTCTGGATCGTGCTGTTCGTCGTTATCTACTTCCTGAAATAAGAGCGGAGCTGATCCCCGAGATGGCACGAGAGAAGAAGCGCCGTTCGAACGGCCGTCGCAGTCCCCTGGCTGCGGCAGCCCTCATCGGAGCAGGCCTCATGATCACCGGCGCCGTGTACGCCGGAACGACCGCAGCATTCGCTGCGACCGACACCCAGACGGCGGCGACCAGCACGCTCACGGTCGAGGACGGCGAGAAGCTGTTCACCGCGAACTGCGCCACCTGCCACGGTCTCGATCTGCAGGGCACGGCGAACGGCCCCAGCCTCTACGGCGTGGGCGAACTCGCGGTCGAGTTCCAGATGTCGACCGGTCGCATGCCTCTGCAGATGCAGGGACCCCAGGCGCCGCAGAAGGAGCCGCAGTTCACCGAGGAGCAGATCCTCGCGATCTCCTCCTTCGTGCAGGCCGAGGCTCCCGGGCCGACCTTCCCCGACGAGCACGTGCTCGACGGCGGCGGCGATGTCGCGAACGGTGC
>NZ_JAGGPD010000043.1 GCF_018613995.1 Microbacterium sp. ISL-103
CGACCCGCTTGACGCCGTCGAGCCCGGGGAAGGCCAGCCGGTCGACGGGCACGTCGAACTCGACGGTCTCCTCGGAACCGGGAGCGAGCGCGACCCGTCGGAAGTCCACGAGCTGGGCGACCGGGCGGGTCACGCTCGCGACCTCGTCGTGGGCGTAGAGCTGCACGACGTCCGTCGCCGCGACGTCTCCGGTGTTGCGCACCCGCACCGTCGCCCGGAAGGTCTCGCCGTGACCGACTGCGGCGGGGGCGGTGAGGTCGGCGCGCGCGAAGGTCGTGTAGCTGAGCCCGAAGCCGAAGGGCCGCACGGGCGTCGAGTCGGCGCTCGTGACATCGGTGAGCCCGCCGAGCACGGGATGCAGGTACGAGTACGGCTGCGCTCCCGCCGAGCGCGGCAGCGACACCGGCAGTCGGCCGGACGGAGTGACGCGACCGCTCAGCATCCGCGCGAGTGCGGGGCCGCCCTCCTCGCCGGGGAAGAAGGTCTGCAGCACCGCCACCGGCAGGCGGCCCGACGACGCGGTCGGGGAGCCGGCGGCGTCCGCGGCATCCGCCGAGTTCACCGCGCCGAGCCCGGTCATCGTCCCGGCTGCGGTCGCCCGTGCCGGCAGCGCCCAGTCGAGTACGTACGGGCGCCCGGTCATCGCGATCAGGATCACCGGAGTGCCTGTCGCGACGACCGCCTCGACGAGCTCGCGTTGCAGACCGGGCAGCTCGAGATCCTCGACGTCGTTGCCCTCGCCGACCGTGCCGCGGCCGAAGAGGCCGGCGCGGTCGCCGACGACGACGATCGCGAGGTCGGCATCGGTCGCGGCGTCCACGGCCGCCGGGATGCCCGAGCGGTCGTCGCCCTCGACGTCGCATCCGATCGCCGAGGTGATCTCGGCATGCCGGAACTCGTCGCGCACCGCCTCGACGACCGTCGGCAGGGCGATGCCTGCGGGGGTGCCGGGGTGGTGCGCGAGCACGTGGTTGACGAACGAGTAGCAGCCCATCAGCGCCTCGGCGCTGTCGGCGTTCGGACCGATCAGCGCGATCCTCGCGGTGGTCGAGGGTGCGAGGGGCAGGGTGCCGTCGTTGCTCAGCAGCACGATCGACTCCTCGGCGAGGCGTCGCGCGAGAGCACGATGCTCGGCCGGATCGAGATCGATCGCCGTCGGGGGAGTGTCGAAGTCGGCATCCAGCAGACCGAGCTCCTCTTTCTGCGCGAGCACCCGGCCGACGGCCCTGTCGAGGATCTCGAGCGGGAGTCGCCCGTCGCGCACCTGCCCGGCGAGCGTGACGTACGCGTCGGGGGACGGCAGCTCGACATCGATCCCCGCGGTCAGCGCGAGTCTGGCGGCATCGGCGGAATCAGCGGCCACTCGGTGCATGCTGCGCAGGAAGTCGACCGCGAAATAGTCCGACACGACCACGCCGTCGAATCCCCAGCGATCGCGCAGGATGCCGGTCAGGTAGCGCGCGTCCGCGGTCACCGGCACGCCGTCGATGTCGACGTAGGAGTTCATGACGCTGCGCGCACCGCCCTCGTGGATCGCCATCTCGAACGGCGGGAGCAGCACGTCCTCGATCTCGCGCAGCCCGGCGCTCACGGGCGCGTGATTGCGGCCGGCCCTCGAGGCGGAGTATCCGATGAAGTGCTTGAGTGTCGCATGCACGCCTTCGGACTGCAGGCCTCGGACGTAGGCGGTGCCGACCCTGCCGACGACCAGAGGGTCTTCGGCGATGCACTCGTCGACCCGGCCCCACCGCGGGTCGCGGATCACGTCGAGCACCGGAGCGAGGCCCTGGTGGATCCCCAGCGACCGCATCGACGAGCCGACCGCGCGGCCGACCTCCTCGACGAGATCGGGGTCGAACGCGGCGCCCCAGGCGAGCGGGGTGGGGAAGGTCGCGGCCTTCCAGCCGGCGAGACCGGTGAGGCACTCCTCGTGCACGATCGCCGGGATGCCCAGCCGCGTCTGGTCCTTGAGGCGGCGCTGCTCGGCCCACAACCACTCGGCGCGCTCCACCGGGTCGACCGGACGGGTCCCGTACACGCGGGTGAGGTGGCCGATCCCGTGCTCGGATGCGTCCTCGTAGCGCGTCGAGCTCTGCTTCTCGCCTGACATCGGAGCGACGACCTCGTCGCCCTGATCGACCCAGAATCCGACGAGCTGCGCCTGCTTCTCCTCGAGCGTCATCCGGGCGAGGAGCGCCTCGACGCGGGAGGACTGACCGGCTGAGCCGGGGGACTGCGACATCATGTTCTCTTTCTCGATCTCGTCTTTCGTGGTCGACTGCACGACCGGATCAGCCCTTGACAGCACCGGTCAGCCCTCCCACGATCCGCCGCTCGAACAGGCTGAAGAAGATCAGCGCCGGGATCATCGACAGCGAGGTGAAGGCGAGCACTTTCGCCGTGTCGACGGAGTACTGCGAGGCGAACGACTGCACGCCGAGCGGCAGCGTGAACGCCGAGGCGTCGTTGAGGATGAAAAGCGGCAGCAGGTAGCCGTTCCAGCTGCCGATGAAGGCCAGGATGCCGGTCGTGATCACTCCCGGCAGAGAGAGGGGCAGCACCATCCTCCAGAAGAACCCGATGCGACTGCATCCGTCGATGAACGCGGCCTCTTCGATCTCGTCGGGGATCGCCCGGAGGAACGGCACGAGGATGATGATGGTCGTCGGCAGGGCGAAGGCGATCTGCGGCAGGATGACCCCGCCGAGCGAGTTCATCAGGCCGAGGCTGCGCACGACGATGTACAGCGGCGTGATCGCAACGGTCAGCGGGAACATCAGGCCGGCGGCGAAGAAGGCGTAGAGCACGCCGCGGCCCGCGAACCGGTACCGCGCGAGAACGTATGCCGCCATCAGCGCGAGGGCGACGGTGCCGACGGTGGTCGCGAGGGCGACGATCGTCGAGTTGCCCACGAGTCGCCAGAACACGTCACCGGTGAGGACGTCGAGATAGTTCGACACCACCCACGGTGCCGGGAACCCCGACGGATCGGTCGTGATCTGCGCGTTCGTGCGGAATCCGCCGGTGATGATGTACGCGATGGGGGCGAGCATCAGCCCGACGGCTATCAGTGCGACGAAGTACACGGTCGGATGCGCCCACGGCAGTCGGGGCTTGGCGTGGTGTCCCGCGCGGCCCCGACGTGCGGGGCGCTGGGTGACGAGCACCGAGGTGGCGGTCATCGGACATACTCCTTCTGTGTGGTGGCGTCTGCGTCCGCGACGGCGTCTGCGCCGGCATCCTGCGGGACGGCGTCCTGCGCTGCACGCGATCGGGAGCCGCGCCTGCGGCCGGAGGCGCCCGTGAGCGCGCCGTCGGTGTCCTTGCGCAGCACCGCACGCTGATAGATCAGGGCGACCACGAGCGAGATGAGGAAGAGGACGACCGCGACCGCGTTGCCGTAGCCGTAGTTACCGGCGTTGCGCCCCTCCGAGACCATGTACGTCGCCATGGTCGAGGTGCCTGCGGTGGACGCGATGTACTGCCCCCAGATGATGTAGACGAGGTCGAACAGCTGCAGCGAGCCGATGATCGACAGGAACGCCCAGATGCGCAGGGTCGGTGCGAGCAGGGGCAGGGTGATGCGCCACTGGATCTGCCAGTAGGAGGCGCCGTCGATCGCCGCCGCCTCGTGCAGCTCCTCGGGGATGCCCTGGAGTCCGGCCAGGAACAGGATGACCGCGAAGCCGATGTACTTCCACGTGATGATGGCCATCAGCGTCCAGATCGCGATGCCGGGGTCCGACAGCCAGTCGGTGGCGAGGAACCCGAGGCCCATGTTCGTCAGCATCGCGTTGATCGCGCCGTTGGTCTGCAGCATCAGGCTCCACCCGGTGCCCACGACGACCTCGGAGATCACGTACGGCACGAAGATCAGCACGCGGATGAGCGACTGGCCGCGCATCTTGCGGTTGAGCAGGAGCGCGAGCACGATCGCGATCGGACCCTGGAGCACGAGGGAGAACACCAGGATGAAGCCGTTGTGCGCGAGCGCATCGTGGAACAGCGGATCCTGGAGGATCGTGAGGTAGTTCTTCAGGCCGACGAAGTCGGTGGGCGGGCCGTAGCCCTGCCAGCTGAAGAACCCATAGTACGCCGCCATCAGGACCGGGAAGATCACGAAGGCGAGGAAGACGAGCAGGGCGGGCCCGGCCAGAAGGATCACTTCCAGCCGGGCACGCGTGTCACGCTTTCGCTGCGGCATCCTGCACAGCCTTGACGAGGTCTTCTGCGCTGCTGTTGCCGGCGAGCAGGTCGACCACGGCGACGTTCAGCGCATTGCCCACGTTCTGGCCGTAGACCGTGTCGAGCCACTGCGTCGCGTACGGAGCCGCGTTGTAGGCCTCGAGGATGGTCTGCAGGTAGGGCTCGGTGACGGCCTCCTGGGCGACCGTGTTGACGGGCGGCGCGTTGAACGCCTTGTAGTACGCCGTCTGCACGTCGGAGGTGCCGATGTAGTTCAGGAAGTCGACGCAGGCGTCGGGTGCATCGACCGAGCACGAGTAGCCGTCGACGCCGCCCATCATCGAGCCGGGTTCGCCGTCTCCGCCGTCGACCTCGGGGAACGGGAACCAGTTGAGGTCTGCCAGCGGCTTCTGGTCAGGGGTGAGCGAGCCGATGACTCCGGGGTTCCATGCGCCCATGAGCTCCATCGCGGCCTGGTGGTTGGCGATGAGGCCGGCTGAGCTGCCTGCGCCCTGCTGTGCGGGGGTCGTGAGGAAGCCCGAGTTGAAGGGCTCGGTGTCGGCGAACGTCTGCAGATCCTCGCCGGCGCGCACCCAGCACTCGTCGCTGAAGTCCATCTCGTCCGCCGCGGCGGCGAGCGTGTCCGAGCTGCACTCACGCAGAGCCAGCCAGTAGTACCAGTGCGCGGCAGGCCACGCGTCCTTGGCGCCGAGTGCGATCGGATCGATGCCTTCCGCCTTCAGTGCTTCGGTGGCATCCTCGAGCTCGTCGAGCGTGGTCGGGTTCTCGGTGATCCCGGCCTGATCGAACAGGTCCTGGCTGTAGAAGAGGCCGCCGGGGAGCACGGCCACGGGCATGGCGTAGATCTGGCCGTCGAGGCTGTTCGCCGAGTAGGACGCATCAGGGATCTCGTCGGCGGCCGGGCCCGAGATCGCATCGGTGAGGTCCTTCAGCTGGCCGGCCTTGACCATCGCGGCCATCTTCCCGCCGCCGCGCTGCAGGAAGATGTCGGGGGCGTCTCCCGAGTTGAGGGCGGTCTGCAGCTTGCCGTCGAGGTCTTCGTTCTGGATCGACTGGATCTCGATCGTGACGCCGGGATTGTCCTTCTCGAAATCGGCCACGGTCTGTTCCCAGAACTCCACTCCGGGTCCTGTCGCCGAGTTGTGCCACAGGGTCATGCTGGTGTCGCCGCCGTCGCCGGAGCCGGACGAGTCCGCGGTGCAGCCCGAGAGCGCAAGCGCGCCGACAGCCAGCACCGAGACTGCGGAGGCGAGGGGGAGCCTTCTGCTGTTCATGTGATCGTTCTCCTCATCGAGTTGCGCGCCGCGTCACTGCGGGGCGCCTGCGGACGCTCAGGTGAGACCGCAGTGGCATGAGTCTCCAGCCGACGCGGGTGGTCGTCAAACGTTTTCGAAAACAGTTTCCATCGCATTCCTCGGGCGGCTACGCTGGCGTCTCATGGGGGCACGCACGACGATCCACGATGTCGCGAAAGCGGCAGGAGTCTCGGTGTCGACGGTGTCGAAGGCCGTCAACGGCCGATACGGGATCGCGGATGCCACGGTGCAGCGCGTCCTCGACGCGGTGAAGACCCTCGGCTACGAGTCGAGCCTCGTCGCGAGCAGCATGCGTGCTCGTCGCACCGGCGTGATCGGCGTGCTGCTGGCGGACTTCGAGCCGTTCAGCGCCGAGATCCTCAAGGGCGTCGGCTCGGCCGTGCACGACACGGCGTTCGACCTTCTCGCCTACAGCGGGTCGCACCTCGGCGCGGGCGACGGCTGGGAGCGGCGGTCGCTGAGCCGGCTCTCGGGCACGCTGATCGATGCGGCCATCATGGTGACGCCGACCGTCGTCAGCGCGGGAACCGAGATCCCGGTCGTCGCGATCGACCCCCACACCGGGCGCGCCGACCTGCCCACCGTCGAGTCCGACAGCTTCGGGGGAGCACTCGTCGCGACCAGGCATCTGATCGAACTCGGCCACCGACGCATCGGCTTCCTCGCGGGGCGTCCGGATCTGCGGTCGGCGGGTCTGCGTGACGCCGGATATCGGCGTGCGCTCTCAGACGCCGGCATCCCGACCGATCCGTCGCTGATCGGTGCCGGTCGCTACGAGCTCGACGCGACGAGGGAGTCGGCGCGGATCATGCTGAGTGCTCCCACACGCCCGACGGCGATCTTCGCGGCCAACGATCTGTCGGCCATCGCCGTGATCGACGTCGCCCACGAGCTCGGCCTGCGGGTGCCCGACGACCTGTCGGTGATCGGGTTCGACGACGTGCCCGAGGCCACCCGCCGGGCGCTGCCGCTCACCACGATCCAGCAGCCGATGCGCAGGCTCGGCGCCGTGGCGGCCGACATGGTGTTCACCCTGCTCGCAGGCGGCGAGATCGACGAGATGAACGTCATCCTGCCGACGCGGCTCGTGGTGCGGGCGACGACTGCGGCGCCGCCGCGGTGACCTCGCGCACGTGGTGCCACGCGGCATCCCTCAGCATCGACGACCGACGCGCGAACTCGGCGAAGCTGTGCCCGCCGGGCCAGTCGGCGGGCAGCATCGACGGGGGAAGCCCCGGATCGACGTAGGGCAGCACCCGCCAGCTGTCGATCAGCCGCACGTACGCCGCGAACGGTGTGGCGGGGAGGGTCTCGAGTGAGGCCTGGAACGAGAGGTGCTCGGCGCGCAGCGCCTCGAGGTCCCACCAGGTCGCGGCGGCGTCGGGCAGCGGGATCGCCGTCGACGGCGTGCTCGCCTGGAACAGGGTGACCCAGGCGCGCGCGTCGAGTTCGGCGACGATCTGCTCGACCTCGCCCTGCAGGTGTCCGGGGCAGATCCACAGCGCGGATGACACGACACCCGCCCCGATCCAATGCAGGCGTCGGCGCAGCTGGTGGCGACTGGCGCGGGCGCTCTCGGGGATCGAGAACGAGATGAGGCACCAGCTGTCGGCATCGGTCATCGCGCGCATCTCGAAGATGCGGCGGTCTCCTCGCTCGAGCATGGTGGTCGCATCGGGGTTGAGCCGGTAGCCGACCGCGTGCCTGCGCTCGGCGAGCAGCAGCCCCTTCTGCTTCAGCCGGGCGATGCCGGTGCGCGCCGGAGCCGCGGCGATTCCGAGGTCGCCGGCGAGTGACACGAGCACGGCGGCCGAGATCCATCCGTCGAGAGGGCGCAGGTAGAGGCCGACGAGGGTGCGCAGCAGCGATGCCGTGCTGCCGGGGCGCGCGTCGATGTCGTCGAGCACGGGACTCTCGATGCCCTGGCCGGTGACCTTCGCGGTGACCTGCTCGGCGACCTCTGCGGTGATGTCAGCGACCATGCGACTCGAGCGCATCGCGCACCGCGAACACGCCCGTGAGCGTCTCCACATGCGAGGTGCTGAGCGGCGAGAGTCCCAGGCGGATGCCGTCGGGGAACCGGAAGTCGGGGATGATCCCGTCGGCCCAGAGCCGCTGGGTCACCGCTCGGAAGTCGGGGTGGCCGATCGTCACGTGTCCGCCGCGCAGCTCGGCGTCGCGCGTGCTCAGCAGCCGCACGCCGAGAGGCGCGAGGACCTCGTCGAACGCCCGCACGGCGAGATCGGTGAGCGACAGCGACTTCTCACGCACGGCATCGATCGTCGCCTGCTCGATCAGATCGAGCATCCCCTGCATCGCGAGCATCGACGTGATCGGCGGAGTGCCGCTGAGGAGCTGCCGGATGTCGCCGGCGGGGACGTACTCCGGGCCCATCGCGAAGATGTCCGCCG
>NZ_JAGGPD010000613.1 GCF_018613995.1 Microbacterium sp. ISL-103
GGCCGCTGCGCGGCAGCAGGACGGGGCGGGCCCACTGACCGACTTCGCGTGGGTGACCCCCGCCCCCGAAGTGGAGGAGGACGTGCTCGTGTCGGTGCCGGCCGGCCCTGCCCCGCTCCTCGTGCTCGCGAACGACGGCGACGCGGATGCCACGGTGCAGCTCACGCCCGTCGACGGCGGCGCCCCGGTCGAGGCCACCGTGCCGTCGGGCGCTTCGACATCCGTCGATCTCGCACCTCGGACCGTCTACACGATGAGCACATCCGCCGCCGTGCACGCGTCGGTGACGCTGACCGCCGCAGGCTCCCTCGCGGTGTGGCCGGTGTGGCCGGCGGCGGGCACTCAGCAGAGCATCACCGTCTATCCCTGAGGATCCGGTCCGAGCCGTGAGGGGTCAGTGCTCGTGGCCGCCGAAGTCCCACGGTTCACGACCCACGTACTCGGCAGCCGCACGGAAGACGGCGCTTTCGATCGCCATGCGCCGGTGGGCGTTGTCGTCGTGTCCCGGAGGCAGCAGCCGCTCGATCGGCAGGCGGAACAGGACGATCCGCCGCTGCTCCTGATCGAGGTGCCATCGGGGCACCTCGTCTGTCGCCTCGAACGCAGGCATCGCCCCGATCTCGAAGCGCACGTCCTGCAGCTCGGGCCACGTGCCTCGAAGGAACTCCACGGCGGTTCCGACGGTGAGATCGAATCGGTCGACGCGACCGTCGAGGGGTGCCAACGGCGGACGAACGACCTCGCTGCGTCCCAGTCGACCGTGCCGTCCGTGACGCGCGCCGCGGCGCGGGGCTGCAGAGGTGCGGGGACGACGGGGCATAGCGAAAGTCTAGGCCGACTGGGCGCCGCGTCGGCGGCGCGGCCTCCCGGCCTTGTCCTTGAGCGGCCGTAACCTGGCGGAGATGGACGGAAGACTCTGCTCGAAGGTCGGCTGCGCGCGAGAAGCCGTGGCGACGCTCACCTACGACTACGGCGATCAGATGGCGGCGCTCGGTCCGCTGGGCATCGCGAATCACCCGCATGCGCACGATCTGTGTGCCCCGCATGCTGAGCGACTCTCGGTCCCTGCGGGCTGGCTCGTCGTGCGCCACGAGGCGCTCCGCGCTTGATCCGACCGGTATGCGCCCCGGGACACGCCGCCGCCCGGCGTCGGGTGCGCTACACGCGCCGATACGCTGACCGCGGGTGCGCCAGGGCGGCGCCGCCGGAAAGGCTGCCGTGATCGTCTGGCGACGCTGGATCTTCCCTCTTCTGCTGGTTCTCGTGTTCGGGGTGTGCGCTGCCGCACTGGTGAAGATCGCCTTCTTCCCTGACCGATCCGAGGCGATCGTGAGCCCCGAGGCATC
>NZ_JAGGPD010000614.1 GCF_018613995.1 Microbacterium sp. ISL-103
GTTCGGGTCGGCACCCAGCGCCTGCAGCGCGGTGACGATCATGCCGGTCGACGTCGTCTTGCCGTGCGCACCCGCGACCGAGACGAGGCGCCTCGAGCCGATCAGCCAGTGCAGCGCCTGGGAACGGTGGATGACGTGCAGCCCGCGTTCCTTCGCGAGGACGAACTCCGGGTTCTCGGGCCAGATCGCACCCGTGTGGACCACGGTGTCGGCGTCGCCGAGGTGCTCGGCCTCGTGCCCGACGTGCACGGTGGCTCCGGCGGCGGCGAGGGCGCGCAGATTGTCGCTGTCTGCACGGTCGCTTCCCGACACGCGGATGCCCGCGTCGAGGAACATCTTCGCGAGTCCGCTCATGCCGGATCCGCCGATGCCGATGAAGTGAGCGGAGGAGATCGACTCGGGGATCGGGAGGGAGAGGTCAGGTCTGATCATGTCGGATTCAGTCTACTTTTCGGTGAGGACGTTTCGGCGTCGCCACGTGGCGTCGACGCGAGGTGTCGGCGACGGGTTCAGGAGGCCGCGAGGGCGCGATCGACGAGAGCGATGACGTTCTCGGTGCCGGTGCGGGTGCCGACCTTCTCTGCCGCCACCGCCATCTCGGCGAGTCGCTGCGGATCCTTCAGGATCGGGATGACGATGCTCCGCACCGCGTCACCGTCGAAGGTGGCGTCATCGAGCAGGCGCGCAGCGCCGGCGGCCACCGCGGATGCCGCGTTGAGTCGCTGCTCGCCGTTGCCGACCGAGTAGGGCACGTAGAGCGCCGGGATTCCGAGGGCGCTGACCTCGCTGACGGTCGCTGCGCCGGAGCGCGACACGATGAGGTCGGCGAGGGAGAAGGCGAGGTCCATGCGGTCGACGTACCGCCGCAGCGCGTACCCGGGGACCTCCGGGTCGACGAGGTCGCTGCGCTCCCCCGTCACATGCAGGAGCTGCCACCCCGCCGCGAGGATGTCTCCCCAGGAATCGGCAAGCGCCTCGTTGAGCCGTTGAGCGCCGAGGGATCCGCCGAAGACGAGGAGCACAGGGCGATCGGGGTCGAGGCCGAAATGAACGGCGGCCTCGCCGCGAGCGGCGGTGCGGTCGAGCTCGATGACATCGCGACGAAGCGGCATGCCGACGACCTCGCCGCCGCGCAGGCGTGTGCCGTCGAACGCGACGCCTGTCGCTGCCG
>NZ_JAGGPD010000615.1 GCF_018613995.1 Microbacterium sp. ISL-103
GAGGTAACCGAGCATGCACCAGAGGTAGGCGGCACCTCGCCGCGCTCTCGGAAAGGCGAGCGGGAGCACGATCGCCAGCAGGAGCCCGCTGCCCAGCGCGAGGACCGTGCCGAAGATCAGCGCGAAGCCGTGCGGGTCTGCCGACGCCGCACCGAACCGGCTGCCCAGAGCGACCCAGACGAGCACCACGAACGGCGCTCCGAAGACCACCGCAAGCACGAGACCGATGGCGCGCGAGAGCAGCTCGCCTCGCGTCGTGGCCTCGGCGTCAGGATGGCGATCGGTCATACGGCGAGTCTGCCCGGCGGGCTCTGCGACCACCACCGCCCCCATAGGATTGATACCGTGACGAAACCTCGCCTCTACTCAGGAATGCAGCCCTCCGCCGACTCTCTGCAGATCGGCAACTACATCGGGGCGCTCCTGCAGTGGCGAGAGCTGCAGAGCTCCTACGACGCCTACTTCTCTGTCGTCGACCTGCACGCGCTCACGGTCGCGCAGGACCCGGCCGAGCTGCGCGAGAAGACCCGCCGTACCGCCGCGCAGTACATCGCAGCCGGCATCGAGCCGTCGCTGTCCACCCTGTATGTGCAGTCGCACGTGCGCGCGCACGCCGAGCTCGCCTGGATCCTCTCGACCATCACCGGGTTCGGCGAAGCCGGGCGGATGACCCAGTTCAAAGACAAGTCCGCTCGCTACGGAGCCGATGCCACGAGCGTCGGCCTGTTCACCTACCCGGTGCTGATGGCCGCCGACATCCTGCTCTACCAGACCGACGTCGTGCCGGTCGGCGACGATCAGAAGCAGCACGTCGAGCTCACCCGCGACCTCGCGGAGCGCTTCAACTCCCGCTTCGGCGAGACGTTCGTCGTGCCGCGCCCGGTGATCCAGAAGGACACGGCGCGCATCTACGACCTGCAGAACCCGACGTCGAAGATGTCCAAGTCGGCCGAGAGTGACGCCGGCGTGCTGTGGATGCTCGACGACCCGGCCAAGTCCGCCAAGAAGATCATGCGCGCGGTGACCGACAACGAGGGCTCCGTGCGGTTCGACCGCGAGAGCAAGCCCGGCGTCTCGAACCTCCTGACGATCTACGCGGCGCTCAGCGGTCGTCAGGTCGGCGCGATCGAAGACGAGTACGCGGGTCGTGGGTACGGCGACTTCAAGAAGGGTCTCGCAGAGGTCGTGGTGGCCGAGTTCGAGCCTGTCCGTGCGCGTGCGCTCGAGCTGCTCGACGACCCGGCCGAGCTCGACCGCATCCTCGCCGCCAACGCGGCACGGGCCGATGCGGTCGCCGATGCCACGCTCACGACGGTGTACGAGCACGTCGGTCTGCTTCGTCGCATCTGACTCGAGCGGCCATAGGATGGGGGCGTGACTGATCCGCCGCTGCCCCCGTCCGGTGCCGTTCCGCCCGTTCCGCCCGCACCCCCGACGTACGCTCCGGCACCTCCGGCACCCCCGACCTACGCTCCTGCACCGCCCGCGCCGCAGGCAGGTGCTCCCGCATACCCGGCTGCCCCTCCCGGCGCGTATCAGGTGCCCGTCGGCGGCTATGCGGCTCCTGCGGGCAGCTACCAGGCCCCCACGCAGGAGGAGAAGAAGTCCGGGCTCCTCGGTGTCCTGGCACTCGTGCTCTCACTCGTGGCCGCCGTGGTCACCCCCATCGTCGCGGGCGTCTCCGGATTCGAGATCGGCCGCCGCATCCCCGGCGGCCTCGACGCCACCGATTCCGACTTCCTGTCGGTGCTCTCCCCCGCACGCGATCAGGTCCTGTGGGCCGAGCTGTCGTTCTGGACCGGGACCGCACTCGGCATCGCCGCGATCGTCATCGGCATCCTCGCCATCCGCAAGAAGCAGGCGCGTGGCGCAGGCATCGCCGCACTCGTCGTCGCCGTGCTCGGACCCGTCTTCTTCTGGGTGGTTCTGCTGGTCGCCCTCTCGACCGGCACCGCGGCCGGCTTCCTGCCGTAGTCGAGGATCGCGCGAGCACACGCGCCCCACCGCACTCTCCGATCAGCGCGGGGCCGGGTCAGCGCGGGGCTGGATCAGCGCGGGGCGTGATGCTTCTGCTGCGCCGCCAGAAGCCCCTCGTCGACGAGCAGCTCGACGGCGTCAGCGGCATCCGACACGAGGATGGGCAGGTTCGCCCGCTCGTCCTTGCCGAACGGCGAGAGCACCCAGTCCGCGGGGTCCTGGCGACCGACCGGTCGTCCGATGCCGACACGCACGCGCGGGAACTCCGGGGTCGTGATCGCCCGGGCGATGTCGCGCACACCGTTGTGTCCCCCGTGTCCGCCGCCGATCTTGAGCTTGACGGTGTCGAAGGGGATGTCGAGCTCATCGTGGATGACGACGATCTGCTCGGGCGGCACGGAGTAGAAACGCGCGAGAGCCGCGACCGGCGTGCCGGAGACGTTCATGAAGGTGTTGGGCTTGGCGAGCACGAGCTTGTCGCCACCGGGACGCAGCCAGGTCTCGACGACCCGTGCTCCGCCCTTGTGCTCGCGGAAGCTCTCTCCGCG
>NZ_JAGGPD010000616.1:0-2914 GCF_018613995.1 Microbacterium sp. ISL-103
ACGTCGAAGCGGATGCCGTCGACCCGATGGCGGGACAGTGCCTGCGCGCTGACCTCGACTGCCACGGCCTCGACATCGCGCTCGCGCATCAGTGCGAGCAGGGCGTGCATCTCCGACGCTTCAGGGGTTGTGAGACGCGAGACGATGACCTCGCCGGCGATGTGACGTTCGGCGGTGGAAGAGAGGCCGGTCACCACGCCGAGCTGGTCGAGGATGCCCTCCAGAAGATGCGAGACGCTCGTCTTGCCGTTCGTCCCGGTCGTCGCGAAGAGCAGCGGCAGCGGTTCTCCCGCGCCGGTGCCGTAGACCCAGGCGCTCACGGCGCCGAGCACACCGCGAGGATCGTCGACGACGAGCACCGGCAGACCTGCAGGCTGGGCGATCTCGGCACCGGCTGCATCCGTGATGATCGCGACGGCGCCCTTCTCGGCGGCGGTGAGCGCGAACTCGGCGCCGTGGCGGTTCACCCCCCGGATGGCGACGAACGCTTCCCCCGGACGCAGATCGGCGGTGGCGAGGGTGATCCCCGTCACGGAGATCCCACTCACCTCGCCGCGGACGTCTCGGGCGAATCGAGAGGCGAGTTCGGACAGCTCACGCCGGGGCGGGTTCGCGGGGCGGAGCACGGGAGGCAGGCTCGGTTGTTGTTCAATCGACATGTCGCATCCATGATCTCACGCCTCGCGACCGGAGCCCCGGTGCGGCACGTCACCTCGTCCGCATCGCGGTCGAGGTGACGTGCCTGTCGGTCAGGCCTTGCGACGGAAGGCCAGCACCGACACCACGAGCGCTGCGAGGCCGGCGATCAGGCCGCCGGCGCCGAGTGCGGTGCCCAGGGCGTCCGGCGTGCCGCCGTCGTTCGCCGCCTCCGAGCCGCCGGTCTCGGCTGCCTCGCTGTGCTCGCCGTGTGCCTCGCCCGCCGCGGCGACGACAGCCACGACCGGTGCCGGTGCGTCGAGGCTGTGCGGGTCCTCACCGTCCTCGGCGAGCTGAGTCCACTCGGTGCTGCCCTCGACGCAGGTCTGCACGACGGGGAACGCGAGGGAGTCCGGCGTGCTGTCGTCCAGGCCCACCGACATGCTGACGGCGCCGCGCAGCTCATTCGGAACGGGGGCGACGGCGGTGTAGGTGACGGCACTGACGAGCCCGTCGTCGCCGCGCTCGATGTCGATCGTCCAGTCGCTGTCCATCGTGGGTGCGACCGAGGCGAGGCCCTCGGGCATGGTGATCTTCAGCGACGTCGTCGGCGAGTTGTCGCAGCCGTGCGCGAACGAGAAGGTCAGCACGCCGTGATCTCCGGCGGTGAGCTCATCCGGGCTCACCCCGACGTGGGCACTGGCCATGGCGGGGATCGCGAGCGCGAGGATCGCGCCTCCGACGAGTCCGGCGGTGAGGTTGCGGCGGGTGGTGCTGGTGGTGGTGGAACGCATGGTCGAACTCCTGATTGCTGATGTGCGGGCGCGCAGAGATGCGCGTCGTCCGCGGAAAAGGTGACGCCCCGAGGGACGATGCGGAATCAGGCGAAGGAGGGAGGGCCACGGCGCGAGACCGTGGCCGAGAGCGCGACGTCGACGAGCAGCGGGGTCGAGAACACTGGCCGAGCAGGGCGCTCATGATCAGGATGGAAGACGACGGTGGCGCGACGCAGACGTGCCTGCACCCAGCCGGCCACAGCCCGCACCATCGACTCGCCGTGCCACAGAGCGGCCGTCGTGAGCACGGCGGCGGCGAGGTGGCCGAGCACCATCACCGCGTCGGGCATCGCCGACGATGCGGAGGCCATCGGCTGGAGCGAACCGAGGTCGAGGTGATGCTGGTGGCCCGCGACGAGCGGTGCCCCTGTCGCCGAGCCGGTCGGCGCGCCGAGCAGCTGGAACACGACGTGGAAGGCGGTCTGGCTCATCACGACGGTGAGCGCGACCCGCAGTCGAGAGGCTCGTGCGCCGATGAGCAGAGCAGCGAGCGGCACCAGCAGCGACGCGACAGCGACGAGGAGAAGAGGATGCGGGGCTGCACCACCGGCGATCGTGTGCGATACGGCGGCGAGCGTCGTCGCCACCGCCGACGCCGAAGCCGCGCGCAGGAGTCGCAGCTGCCGGGTGGTCACCGATCCAGCCTAATGCGAGACGCCCCATACTCCCGGCACGCCATGGGGCTCATTCCTAGGCGGCGAGCACTAGCTTGGGGGAGTGGAAGTACTGCTCTATCTGGCCGGCATCGTGTTCATGCTGATCGGCCTCGGTCTGTCGATCGGTCTGCACGAGATCGGCCACCTCCTGCCGGCGAAGCTGTTCGGCGTGCGCGTCGGCCAGTACATGATCGGTTTCGGACCGCGCCTGTGGTCGAAGCGCGTGGGCGAGACGGAGTACGGCTTCAAGCTGCTGCCCCTCGGCGGTTTCATCTCGATGTCGGGCATGTACCCGGCATCCAAGACCGCAGGACCGGCGAAGGGCGTCTTCCGCGCGCTGGTGCAGGACGCACGATCTGCGAACGACGAGACCATCGCCGAGGGCGCGGAGGATCGCGTCTTCTATCGTCTTCCGGTGTGGAAGCGCGTCATCGTGATGCTCGGTGGTCCACTGATGAACCTCATCCTCGCGATCGTGATCTTCACGGTGCTCGTGTCGGGCATCGGGGTGCAGCAGGGCACGACGACGATCCCCTCCGTGAGTGAGTGCGTGCTGCCCGCTGGATCGACGGCGACGGAGTGCACGGCGGACGACCCGGCGACACCGGCTGCAGAAGCAGGCATCAAGCCGGGAGACGTGTTGGTGTCTGTCGACGGCCAGCAGGTCTCGACGTTCGCCGAGGCGACCGCCATCGTGCAGGCGGCACCGGGCGAGACGCTCGATCTCGTCGTGCGCCGCGACGGCGTCGAGGAGACGCTGAGCATCACTCCGATCGAAGCGGAACG
>NZ_JAGGPD010000616.1:2931-3200 GCF_018613995.1 Microbacterium sp. ISL-103
GTCGTGCAGCAGCCTCTCTCGGCCGGCCCGCAGATGGCCGGAGACACCGTCGTGCGCGTCGGGTCGATGATCCTCACTCTTCCCGTGCGAATCTGGGACACCGGTGTGTCGCTGGTGACCGGGAGCGAGCGCGATCCCAACGGTCCCTTGAGCGTGGTGGGCGTCGGCCGTATCGCCGGCGAGGTCGCAGCCACCGATGCGCCGGTGCTCAATCGCTTCGCGGTCCTTCTCGGCCTCCTCGGATCGTTGAACGTCGCCCTGTTCGTGTT
>NZ_JAGGPD010000617.1 GCF_018613995.1 Microbacterium sp. ISL-103
CCCCCGACCGGGGAGCTCGGTGCGGCTTGTCGAGCGCCGCGCCTCGGGCACCTCGGGCGGCAGACCCCTCACCGGTGGAGGGGCATCTGCGCCCCGCGAGCTCACGGCCTCCGTCTCGACACCGTCTGCTTCTGTTTCATCCGACGCCTCGGCTGCTGATGCGTCGGATGCCGAGTCGTCGATGCCGTCGGCGTTCGGATCCTGCTCCGGGGCGTTCGCATAGAGGTCGGTGAGCTTGCGATACGACTTCGTGAAGAACGCGAGCGTCGCAGCGACGACCATGATGAGCCCGGCGAACAGGCAGATCAGGGCGATGCCGCGGGCCTCTCCCTCGCCGAGCAGCCATTCCCACCGCTGCTGCCCCGCGTCGGTCTTCATGTAGGGGATGATCAGGAACTCGGCGATCGGGGCGATGAGGAAGGCCGTGATCGGCGCGGCCGCGGCTTCCATCGCCGCCGCGACACCGAACACCCGGCCCTGTCTGTCGTAGCGCACCACCTTCTGGATGATCGTCTGTTCCGCCGCCTCGACCGGAGGCACGAGCGCCATGTAGATCCACATGCCGATGACGTACAGCGGCCACCACTCGCGCAGCATGAACACCGACCCGAGCAGTCCCATGGCGATCACGACGAGCAGCAGGGTGCGCATGGGCTTGCGTCCGAGACCGAACTTCGCCACCAGCCCGCCGCCGATCAGGAATCCGGTCGAGGCGAAGGCCAGCGCGAACCCCCACATCTGCGCATCGAACAGGGTGAGGCCGTACGGGTCCATCAGGGCCATGTACACGCCGCCGATGAGGTTGTTGAACGTCGAGAAGATGATGAGGGCGAACAGCCCCGGAGCGAGACGGATGGCCGTCACGCTGCCGCGGAAGTCGAGCGCGCTCGTGGCGTCGGGGTCGGGTCGAGGCGCACCCTCAGGGATGCGGATGAAGAGCAGATGCACGAACGTCAGCACCATCGCGCCGATCGCGATCGCAAGCGTCCATCCCATGCCGAGGAAGCCGATCGAGAGACCCGAGAAGACACTCGTCACGAGGAATGCGAGCCCCTGCACCGTGCCGACGAGGCCATTGGCGTTGGCTCTGCGATCCTCCGGCACGAGCAGGGTGACCGTCGTCGACAGGGCGATGTTGCGGAGTTGCTCGATGACCCCGCCGAACAGGATGACGGCCGAGAAGACCCAGAACCACGGGCCGCCGAGATCGAGCAGCGCCGCCTCTTGCTGCCAGACGTACAGCGCCCCCGCGATGAGGAACGCGACGGCGGAGATGACGCTCGAGAGCAGCATCACGGTGTGCTTGCGGTTGCGATCGACGATCGTGCCGAAGATCATCGCGAAGAACGCGATGAACAGCATGTAGGCGCCGCCGATGACGCCGGTCGCGAGCACGGACTGCGTCTCGATGTAGACCCAGAACGTCAGGGCGAACCACAGGAAGCTCGTCGTCACGTTGGCGATGAGCGTGTTGACGAGAACGTTCGCGAAGGCCGTCTTCGCAGCGGTGCGCTCCATGAAGTAGAGGGTAGGCGGGGGCACGGACATTCGGTAGAGCAGTGTGCTCAGGCGG
>NZ_JAGGPD010000618.1 GCF_018613995.1 Microbacterium sp. ISL-103
CGGTATTTCGACGTGACCACCGAAGACGGCGAGACGACGTACACGCCCACGGACTCGCCGCGCGACTTCTTCGTCGCGATCTATGACGCCGAAGGCGTGCTGCAGACGACGACCGGCAGCTCCGACAACGGGGCGCCGCTGTTCCCCTCGGCATACTCGCTGCTGGAGGCGCAGAACAACGAAGACCAGGCCTTCACGATGGAAGGCACCAAGGGATCCAGCTTCCGTGCGGCTGTCGCCCGCGTGCCGGGTGAAGGCGACGGATCGCTCCGGACCCAGATCGTCGCCATGCCCCTGGAGTACGCCGACCGCATCGTCGGCCAATACTTCGGCATCTACATCACCGTCGCCCTGATCACCATCTTCATCGCCGCCCTCCTGACCCGAGGCCTCGTGACCCTCACCTTCCGCAGGCTCGGGCAGGTCGAGTCCACGGCGATGTCGATCGCCGCCGGAGACTTCACCCAGCGGCTCACCGACCTCGAGCCGACCACGGAGGTAGGTCGACTGAACACGGCGATCAACACGATGCTCGATCGAGTCGACGGATCCCTCGCGCAGCGCGATCGCACCGTGCAGCACATGCGCCGGTTCATCGGAGACGCCAGCCATGAGCTGCGCACACCGCTCGTGAGCGTCCGAGGATACGCAGAGCTCTACCGCATGGGGGCCATCAAGGGTGAAGAAGACACCGCCAGGGCCATGGAGCGCATCGAGAAGGAGGCGATCCGGATGGGCGTGCTCGTCGAGGACCTCCTCGCACTCGCCCGGCTGGACGAGGAGCGCGAACCCGAGATCGAGGCGCTCGACCTGAGGCCGATCGCGCGCGACGCGGCCCTCGACCTGCGTGCGGCCGCGCCCGCGCGCACCGTGACGGTGGTCGATCGCACGGTGGACGCTCCTCTGATCGATGTCACGACGCGGTCGAACCCCACCGTACCGGCACCGCAGACGCCCGCACCGCGGGGTCTGTCGCGCGGCACGCTCTCGCGTCTGCGCCGCCGCCCGCGTGCCACCGGCGCCGACGTGCCCGCCAT
>NZ_JAGGPD010000619.1 GCF_018613995.1 Microbacterium sp. ISL-103
TCGAGATCGGCCGCGCTGTTGACGTACGAGCCGCGGATGGTGCCGGTGGCGAGTGCGATCTCGGTCAGGATGCCCGGCAGCACCGGGCCATGGCTGCAGATGACGGCCGGCTTGCCCGAACGCACGCGGCGTCCGATCACCGAGCGCAGATCGTCGTGTCCGTCCTCCCAAGCGTCCTGGCTGATCTTCTCGGTCGTGACGAGCTTGCGATCGAGCGCCTTCCCGAGCGGTGCGACCGTCTGCACGCAGCGCACCGCATCGCTCGTGACGATCTTGCGCACGCCGAAGGCGCGCAAGGGGCCCACGATCGACTTCGCCTGCTCGAGTCCGCGGTCGGTCAGCGGGCGCTCGGCATCGGAGCCGTCCCAGTCCGACCGCGACCGGGCCTTCGCATGGCGCAGCGCGATGAGGGGGAAGGTGCGCAGTGCACCGTCGTCGACGAGCTTCGCGAAGAAGTCGAGGATCTCGAGGTCGACGGGGTAGCTCAGCCGCGAGCGCGCCTTCTTGAGGCTCGCCCATTCCACGGCCGCGATCTCTCTGTTCGGCACGAAGGTCGAGGCGCGGATGGCATCGGCGGTCGCCTCCGCTGCCCAGTAGTGCACGACCTTCTGCTTGCTGGAGGGCAGGTGATAGCGGCTCACACCCACCGGCACGCCGAGTGAGACGCGGATGCCGGTCTCTTCGTGCACCTCGCGCACGGCGGTCTCGGCCAGCATCTCTCCGGGGTCTACCTTGCCCTTCGGCAGGGTGATGTCACGGTACTTGGTGCGGTGGATCAGCAGGATCCGCAGCTTGCCGTCGATCACACGCCAGACGACGGCGCCGGCCGCATACACGGCCTTGTCCGTCCACTTCGACCGGGCCGCCTGGGCCGAGGACTGCGAGCTCATCGCACGGCCCGAGCGCGACGGCGCCGCTGGATCAACCCCATGGTCTTGTCCTGCAGGTCGATGAGGGGCTTGCCCTCGGCATCCTCTGCGTGCCTCGTCCACACTCCGTCGGCGCCGAGATGCCACGAGGTGGTCCCCGGGTCCATCGCGAGGTCGAAGAAATCGAGCAGGTCCTTCAGATGGGCGGGGTCGGTGACCCGCACGAGCGCCTCGACTCGGCGGTCGAGGTTGCGGTGCATCATGTCGGCGCTGCCGATGTACACCTGCGGATCGCCGTCGTTGTGGAACGCGAAGATGCGCGAGTGCTCGAGGTACCGGCCGAGGATGCTGCGCACGGTGATGTTGTCGCTGATCCCCTCGAGGTCGGTGCGGAGGCTGCAGATGCCGCGCACCCACACGTCGACCTTCACCCCGGCGGCACTCGCGCGGTACAGGGCGTCGATGACCTCTTCGTCGACCATCGAGTTCACCTTGATGCGGATGCCGGCAGGCTTGCCGTCCTCGGCGTTGCGGCGCTCGTGGTCGATCTGGCGCACGAGACCCTTGCGGAGGTGCAGCGGTGCGACGAGGAGCCGCTTGAACTTCTTCTCGATCGCATAGCCGCTGAGCTCGTTGAACAGGCGCGTGAGGTCTTTTCCGACCTGGGCGTCGGTGGTGAACAGGCCGAAGTCCTCGTAGATGCGGCTGGTCTTCGGGTTGTAGTTGCCCGTGCCGATGTGCGAGTAGTGGCGCAGCACGCCGTCCTCTTCGCGGATGACGAGGGCGAGCTTGCAGTGCGTCTTGAGGCCGACGAGGCCGTAGACGACGTGCACGCCCGCCTTCTCGAGCTTGCGCGCCCAGACGATGTTGTTGGCCTCGTCGAAGCGGGCCTTGACCTCGACCAGCGCCAGCACCTGCTTGCCGGACTCGGCGGCGTTGATCAGTGCCTCCACGATCGGGCTGTCACCCGAGGTGCGATAGAGCGTCTGCTTGATGGCGAGCACGTGCGGGTCGCGCGCCGCCTGCTCGAGGAACGACACGACGCTGGTGGTGAACGACTCGTACGGGTGGTGCACGAGCACGTCCGACTTGCGGATCGCCTTGAAGATGTCGGCCCGCGTGTTGCTCCCGGTGGGCTGGAAGGCCACAGCGGTGGTCGGCAGATGCGGCGGGTAGCGCAGGTCGGGGCGATCGATACGCGACAGGTCGAACAGACCGCGCAGATCGAGCGGCCCGGGCAGGCGGTAGATCTCCTGGTCGGTGATCTCGAGTTCGCGCACGAGGAGGTCCATCGTGACCTCGTCCATGTCGTCGGTGATCTCGAGGCGGATGGGCGGGCCGAAGCGGCGTCGCAGCAGCTCGGCCTCGAGCGCCTGGATGAGGTTCTCGCTCTCGTCCTCCTCGATCTCGACGTCCTCGTTGCGGGTGAGGCGGAACGCGTGGTGGTCGAGCACCTCCATGCCGGGGAAGAGGTCTCCGAGGTGGTTCGCGATGAGCTCTTCGAGCGTGAGGAAGCGCTTGATCTCGCCGGACCCGGGAACCTCGACGAACCGCGGCAGCATGGGTGGCACCTTGAGGCGCGCGAACTCCTGACGTCCGGTGCGGGCGTTGCGGATGCGGATCGCGAGGTTCAGCGACAGGCCGGAGATGTAGGGGAAGGGGTGCGCGGGGTCGACCGCGAGCGGCATCAGCACGGGGAAGACCTGCGCCCCGAAGTACTCGGAGAGCTTGGAGCGCTCGTCGTCGGTGAGCTCGGACCATTCGGTGATCTCGATGCCGGATTCGGCCAGCGCCGGACGCACGAGCGACTTCCAGGCATCGGCGTGACGCAGCTGCAGCGCGTGCGCCTCGCGGGCGATGTCGGCGAGGGCGTCTGCGGGGGAGCGGCCGATGTTGGTGGGGACCGCGAGGCCGGTGACGATGCGGCGCTTGAGACCGGCGACGCGCACCATGAAGAACTCGTCGAGGTTGCTGGCGAAGATCGCGGGGAAGTTCGCCCGCTCGAGCTCGGGCAGCGAGGGATCCTCGGCGAGTTCCAGCACACGCTGGTTGAAGGCGAGCCAGCTCAGCTCGCGGTCGAGGTAGCGGTGGTCGGGCAGGAGCGCGTCGGGGGACTCGATGGCATCGAAGTCGTCGTCTTCAGCGTCACCGAGACCAGCGTCGGCGAGAGCGGGATCGATCATGGGGTACATCTAAGCACCGTGAGGTGACGCTCGCGTGAACGGACGTCGCATCCGTCACAGTGTGGCGGGCACGGTCTCTTCGTCGTAGACGTTGAACCGGTAGCCGACGTTGCGCACGGTGCCGATGATCTGCTCCTGATCGCCGAGCTTCGCGCGGAGGCGCCTGACGTGCACGTCGACCGTTCGCGTGCCGCCGAAGTAGTCGTATCCCCACACCTCGCTGAGCAGCTGCTCGCGCGTGAAGACGCGGGAGGGATGCGTGGCGAGGAAGTGCAGCAGCTGGAACTCCTTGTACGTGAGATCGAGCGGGCGACCACGGAGCTTCGCCGAATACGACTGCTCGTCGATCGTGACGCCCGAGGCCTGCACGCGCGACGGCTCGGCGACCTCGTCGCGGCGGGCGAGGGCCAGTCTCACCCGCGCATCGGTCTCGGCAGGTCCTGCGGTGGAGAGAAGGACATCGTCGATTCCCCAGTCGCCCGAGAGCGCGCTCATGCCGCCCTCGGTGACGACCAGCAGCAGCGGAGCATCCTGTCCGGTCGCCCGCAGCAGGCGGCACAGCGACTTCGCACCGACGAGATCGGCGCGTCCGTCGACGATCACGATGTCGTAGTCGGGGGCGCTGACGAGTTGGGCGGGCTCCGCCGGGATCTGGCGCACTCGGTGGCTGAGCAGCTCGAGCGCGGGCAGGACCGGCTCGGACAACGGAGCATGGGTCAAGACCAGGACCTGGGCCACACGCACTCCTTCCGGACGGCGGGGGACGCCGTGCCGCAATGATACCGGGCGCGGATGGGTCACAATGGAGTCATGTCGGAACCAGCGCTCGCACCGCGTAATGCTTTCGTCGGCGTGCTCGTCGTCTGGGGGGTCGCCTTCGTCGCCGCCATCGCGGTCGGCATCTTCGTCGCCGAGGAGTGGCGCGTGCCGTGGCTGCTGGTCGCGTTCGGCGGCGTCGTGCTGCTGTCCTTCGCCGTGCAGCTCTGGTACGGACGCACGCAGGGCTTCATCTTCCGCGTGGCCGGCAGCGCGGTCGGCGCCCTGCTGCTGATGGGCGTGATCTCGGTCGGGTTCGGCCTGGCAGCCCTCGTCACCTGAACCGCGAACGAGACACCCGCGCGACCGGAGGGTAAAGTGGATGCCATGGACCTCATGGCGCTCGAACTCTTCTTCATCGGCCTTCTGGGCCTGGCGAGCCTCGCGATCGCCTTCGTCTCGGTCGTGGTGCTGCGCAACCTTTTCCGCGGCCAGCGCTGAGCGCACGATGCTCGAGCTGCCCACAGATCTCCCGGCCGACCTCGCGCCTCTGGCGTGGCTCGTCGGCGTCTGGGAAGGCACCGGGGTCATCGACTATCCGGTCGGCGAGGAGCGCCTGCAGGGCGAGTTCACCCATCGGGTGAGCTTCAGCCATGACGGCGGCCCCTTCCTGAACTACAGCGCGACCGCGACCTTCACCGGTGATGACGGCGCCGTCTCGATCCCGCTCGTGGCGGAGACGGGATTCTGGCGTCTCAGCCGCCCTGCCGCCGATTCCGACGCCGGGCCCGGCCTGCTGCCGCCTCTCGCCGACCCGGTCG
>NZ_JAGGPD010000620.1 GCF_018613995.1 Microbacterium sp. ISL-103
CGCATGCCTGCGCGACCCGATAGCGGATCCGCGCGGCGCTCTCGTTCGCCGCCCCCGTGTAGCCGCTGCAGTACGCGTCGGCCGGACGGGTCACCGACGTGATGCGGAAGTCCTTGAGGCAGACGTATCCGGTCTGGCACTTCGAGACCTTGCCGTTGAAGAAGCTCTGGATATGCGCCTCGGTCATCGTGTTCTTCTTGGTGAAGGCCGCATCGCTGATGATGTTGCCCGCACTGAAACCCGCGAGAGTCGTCTTCACCTCTCGTGCCTGGACGACGCCAGTCGACGCCGTGGTCGCGGCGGAGGCGGAGGCAGCAGGAACGGCGACACCGACCACGAGCGCCGCTACTGCGACGAAGGTGGCGAGGATTCGGGGCATCCTCATGGTGTTTCGAGAGCGTGGGGCACGTCGAGACATGTGACCAGTGTGACGGAAGTTGCAGGATGATGCCACTGTTACGCGAAATCGGGCGTTGCGAATCGGCGTGTCTCCCGAAGACACAGTCAGCGTTCAGGACCTCAGAGGTCGGCGTGCAGTCCCCACACGCGCTCGGCGGCACCGAGCCACGAGAACGATCGTGACCGGTCCGCGCCGAGCACGCTGAGTCGCCTCGCTCCCCCGCTGACGGCGTCGACGACGGCATCCGGGACTTCGGAGGCATCGACAAGCACTCCTCCGTCGGCGATGACGTCCTGGTGCACTCCGCTGTCGACGGCGACGACCGGAACCCCGAGGGTCATCGCCTCGACGACCCTCCAGGGCCATGCGGTGCGGGGGCTCGTCGCGACGAGGGCGGAGGCGGCGGCGAACACGGCGGCCCGGTCGTCGACTGAGAGCACGCCGCGGATGTGCGCGCGGGCTTCGGGCAGGCCGACGGATGCCGCGAGCTCGGCGAGCCTGGGCTCTGCCCCCTCGGGGGCGTCGAGGACGACGGCGTCCTTCCCCGCGGCGAGCGCGGCCCGGAAGCCCGATTCGAGCGTGTCGGGCGATCCCGTGAGCACCACGTAGCCGACCGGCAGCGACAGGGCATCACGGCGAGCCGAGGCATCGAGGGGAACGACGAAGCCCGAGGGTGCGGCGCCGGGGATGACGCGGATCCGATGCCGGAGCTTCGCGATCTCCGCCAGGCGAGCAGCCATGGCGTGCGAGGGCACGACGACGGCGTCTGCATGCTTGGCCGCCCTCTTCAGCATCCCGCGCTGCCATGCCACCGTGGTCTTCGACAGCGAGTCCGGCGCTTCCCACGCGTGCAGATCCCAGAGGGTGACCGTCGTCTGATCATGGTCGTGCACACGGTCGTGCCGCACGAGCGGCGCCATCAGGGTCGCCGAATGGATGAGGCCTCCGCCGGCTCCCGCCACGATCCCCAGCTGCCATGAGGCGGCCAGCTCGCGTCGGGCGAGGGAGAGTCTGCGGACGTCCGAGACCCCGGGGATCGACACCTCTGCGCCCGCGGGCACGATCGCATCGACGGCGCAGCCGGACGGTGCCGTCTTCACGAGGGCGGCGGTCAGATCTGCGGATGCGGAAGCCTGATCCGCATCGACGACATGCGTCAGCTGATCGAGAACAACACGTAGCCGAGCACCCATGCGACAACAGTAGTCGTCGCCACCTGGGGAACCCGGTAGCGTCACCGCGAACGGCGAGCAGCCGACTCCCCTCACCGTCGTGATACCGCTTCATGCTTGAATGCAGGGGTGAGTGACGGACGCCTGCCGGTACGGCGCCGCTGGTTGAGATGGACCATCGGCGTGATCCTGACCCTTCTCGTGCTCGCGACCGGGTGGGTCACGGTTCGCGGTATCGGGGCGGTCAACGACATGCAGCAGGTCGCCGCCACCTCT
>NZ_JAGGPD010000621.1 GCF_018613995.1 Microbacterium sp. ISL-103
GTGGGGTCCGATAGGTAGGTTTCCCACATCAGACCCGCCGGGGCGAGGTTCGCTTCTGACATATGCCGCGCGGCATCTGCGTACGCGCTCCCGATCGTCTCGTACAGGCCGACATGCGTGGCTTCCAGCCGTTCCCCTGCTGGCAACATCCCTGAAATCACGTTGCGAGTCGGAACGAAGTGCGTGGCGATCGGGTAGCCCGCTTCGATATCGACGGTCTCAGTCGGCGTGCCGTAGTACTTGCCGAAAGGCGCGCCAGAGGCGCTGACGCCCTGTTCCTGCAAGGCTTCCAGGGTGTCGTGGAAAGCCCGTGAGAAGAAGCTGGCCAAGTCGTCCATGCGCACCCGCTCCCTGATTCCCGCTGTCGGCTGCTCGGGTCCTTCGATGATGCGGATGCTCGTCATCCTTCGACGCTCCTAGCTCGCGATAGCCCTCCCTAGAGTCGAACGTCCCTCGGGCTGCGGCAGGGACGTACTCCAAGTGATACATGCGTCATGTCTTCCCACCCCACCGAGGCTGCACTACCGGGCACCGCATAGTCGTGGGACCTTCGTCCCGCAGGTCTCCACCGAAGGGGCATAGCCTCGTGCATACGGGGTCGCACCCGGACAGCCGAACAGATCCAGGACTTAAATCCACGATCGCACCGCGCCATTGACAAGTCACATGGATCGCGCGGGATGGCTGGTGTGACAGAGGCGGTAGTCCGACGGGAATACCGCCTCGTTCTCTGTCTGAACCTGAAGGTCCGATGCTGCCCCGAAGACGACGATCTCCGATCCAAGTCAGCGTTTGCAGATTCCAGAACGAACAACTCGACTCGAGAGCTGGAGCGCCATGATCGACCGGATACGGGTTGTGTCATTTTGGGCTCTGATCGCGCTGGCGAGCTTCCAGGCCGTATCCGCATTCGCCGGAGGTATCGGCCTCATCGCGAAGGCCGGGCTCGGAATGCCTCAGTCCTTTCTCGACGACGGCCCATTCAGATCTTTCGTATGGCCCGGTTTGATACTCATCGGCGTGGTCGGAGGATCCCAAGCTCTTGCAGCCGGACTGCTGTTGGCACGCAGAGAGTCCGCTCTGCTCTGGTCCGCCGTGGCGGGGTTCGGCATGATCGTCTGGATCTTCACCGAGACCGGGATAATCCGCGGCATGTCCTGGCTGCAGGCGCTCTACTTCGCCACAGGCCTTGCCCAACTGGTGGTCGTGATGGCGATGCTCGGCGTCGCCGCGTGGTTCCCGCGAGCCTCGTTGTCACCTGCGAGCATGCCTGAGACCTTCGATCCTCAGAATCTTTAGGCACGCTTCGCGGATGAACTCGTCGCGCCACCACCCGCGCGCAGCGAAGACGGTTCGGAACCGAGAGGACCTTCGGCCCCCGTCTGGCACCGAACAACGCGCACGCTGAGAAGCGAAAGGAGCAATCATGTCCATGAACCTCCCCGGAGTCGAGTCACACGACGTCGGCGCACAACCGGCATCAGCTCAAGCGTCGGACCGGTCCTTCATCGCCACCTGGATGTTCGCCTGGCTTCTCGGCTTCCTCGGAGTCGACCGGTTCTATCTCGGCAAGACGGGCACAGGAATTCTGAAGCTCCTAACCGCGGGCGGCTTCGGGATCTGGTGGCTGATCGATCTGATCCTGACGCTCGCCGGGGTGCAACGCGACAAGGCGGGACGCTTGCTTCCGGACTTTGCCGAACACAAGACGATCGCGTGGATCATCACCGCCGCAGGGTTCGGACTCTGGCTTGTCGTGGCGGCGGTCTCTGGCATCTTCGAGCGGATGCCAGACCAGTTCTGGCCCATGATGCCGTGGTGGTACGCGCCCTGAACATTCAGCCACTCACCCCATCTCACTTCAACGTCTGGCCCCTTGGCCGCGATTAGACCAGTTATCGGACTCTCGGCGCGAACTCCGCTCCTGAGCTGAGAGAAGTGTGTGCGACTCTCTACGAGCTGAGCGATCCTCGCAGTCGCTCGTCAACCAGTTACCTCCGCGGACGTGCAGGCTGACACGGAGAGCAACCGATAGTAGTACGTATGTCAGATTGATCCTGTGGTGAGAATCTCGCCGCTGTCGGATCTAAGCCCTTTTCGGTACAGGTTCGCTCGTGGATGAGAGCGAGGTGGGCTTGGACTTCCGGAGGCCCGTGCACGACGAAGGGGCAATCAAGCAAGAGCAGGCGGATCCTGAGCCACGGGGCCGTGTCCTCGGCGCTGTACCACCGGGTGAACTCTCCTTCGGTGGCGAGAGATCCGTCGCCGAGGTGGTCGCGTAGTCGTTCGGTCGCGGCCCGAAGGGGGATTTTCAGCGTGAGGTCGACGCGATACGTCGATCAAAAAGCGCGTTCGCTGGCGTCCAGGTGCGCTGGGATCTCAGCATCCGTCATCGTGTGACGTGCCGGCGCTCCCGTTGGCCGTGGACCCCGGATCCGGTCGACGCGGAACGTGCGCCATGCGTCCCGCTCGACATCGAACGCGACGAGGTACCAGCGTCCCTGCGCGCTGACGAGCTGGCGTGGCTCGACATGACGGGGCCACGCTCGCCATCGCGACGTTCATAGTCCACGCGCACTCGCTCTCGGTTGGATGCCGCGGCCGCGAGGCTCGTCAGGACATCCGGATATGCGGAGGCGGAACCGGAGTACGCCCGCCAGACCATCGCGCTCGCCCACAGAGTTCGGACGCGGTGGCGCAGCCGCGTAGGAAGTGACGTGCTCAACTTGGCCAGGGCTCGGATGCCGGCGTCTCGAGCCCCGGGAGGCCTTGCGCGGCGATCGCCCACAAACCGAGAGCGACGGCCACCGCCTCGTCATCCTCCAGAAGGAGCGGCGGCATCGACGTTCCCGCGACCAGGCGGTAGCCGCCGTGCACTCCGAGGCCTGCCTCGACGGGGTAGCCCATCTCGCGCAGCCTGTCGATGTCGCGCCGCACCGTGCGATGAGTCACCAACCACCCCGAATCACCGCCACAAGTCGAATATGAACTGACCGGTCTCGGCGCCTCATTCAGTCAGCCCTTGGACGCCATGCTGCGCTGGACGCTGACCCATCAGGATGCGATCGAGGCCAGCCGGGATCGATTCGACTCATGAGCGGCCGGCGCCCCGGTCACGGCATGACGGGGAGCTGACTCGCAGCATGCTTGCTGAGCACCTTGACGGACTCCTCGAAAGCGCCGAGATCGTTCGCAGGGAGCACGGCGAGCACGAGCTGCTCGATGTTGCGCGCATGGACGGTGGACGCCTCGACGGCGAGGCGCTCACCTTCCGGGGTCAGCTCGACGATCTGGACGCGCCTGTCTTCAGTCGACGCACGACGACTCACCAACCCCAACTCGACGCCGCGGTGCACGAGCCGCGTGGCACCACCTGAGGTGAGCACTTTGGCCTGTGCGATGCCCTTCGTGGAGATGCCGCCTTCACCGGCGCGGCCGACGATCAAGAGCAGTTCGAAAAGCGAGTGAGATAAACCCGTTTCGTCCTCGAGCGCCCTGCCGAGCAGATACTCCAAACCGTTGGCAGCGCCCAGCAATCGACCGAACACCAAGATCCGCGGATCGTTCGCGGCCTCCTTCGCCGATCCGAACTCGTGGTCATCTCTCACCAGACCAGGGTACGCCGCAGCGCGACACAGAGATTGAACCCACGAGATTGTTCGCAAACTCGGGAATAGCTGAGTAGTCAGCTTTTGTTGGACTTGATACGCGAGCGATTCGCCCCCAGGCTCGGACCCGAGCCCTCTCAGGAAGGAACCATGACCATGTCACTGAACTTCGATGTCTTCGACCTCGACTTCCCCGCCGGGTCGAAGAACAAATCAGCCGTCCTCGTGACGGGCGAAACTGAAGCGCTCCTCGTCGACGCCGGCTTCACGCGCGCCGACGGCCATCGTCTCGTCGCCGCCGTTCTCGATTCCGGAAAGCGGCTCACAACCGTGTTCGTCAGCCACGCCGACCCGGACTTCTACTTCGGGCTCGAAGTCGTCGCAGACGCGTTCCCCGATGCCTCGCTGGTCGCGACGCCGATCGTCATCGACCACATCCGCGCGTCCTTCGAAGACAAGCTCAAGGCCTGGGCTGCCCTCGGCGCCAACCTCCCGACCCGCCTCGTGGAGCTCACCCAGCTCGACGCGGACGCGCTGACCGTCGACGGTCAGCGGCTCGAACCCAAGGGCGGCTCTGCGACGCTGCCA
>NZ_JAGGPD010000044.1 GCF_018613995.1 Microbacterium sp. ISL-103
AAAGCGATTCTCGCGCGTGTCTCCCAGGGTGGTCAACGCGGCCTCCGACGGTCGGGTAGTATCGGTTGACGTACCCCACGGGTATGGGCGATTGGCGCAGTTGGTAGCGCGCTTCCTTCACACGGAAGAGGTCATCGGTTCGAGTCCGGTATCGCCCACAGACACAGGCCCCGCGCGTCGCTCATCGAGCGAACCGCGGGGCTTTCTCCTTCTCTGGATCAGTGCGGGAACACCGGCCGTCAGTCGCCGGCATCCCGCGTGCGCCGCATCGCTCGAACGACGCAATACGTCACGAACACCGCCCAGAGGCACCACACCGCCCACACACCGGGCGAAGTGATCAGCGGCTCGGACGTGCAGTAGCTCACTGAGGGATCGACGGCGTCGTAGCAGGATCCGACGCTGACGCCCGTGACGACGAGCGCCGACACGGCGCTGAACACCGCGAGCGCCACCCACACCCCGCGGTGCTCCCGTCGGCCCCCACCCGGATCTCGCCTCATGCCGAGACACGAGCGCGTGCCGCGGACGGACCCTGCGGCGCGGCAGGGCTGACGTCCGGGGTCCGGCGTAGGGTCCGAGGGGGACGAGCACTTCTCTTCCCGGTCCCTGCACGCTGTGCGGCCGCTCGCGCGGAACCCGCGTCGGCACCGCACTGCTGTGCCAGTGGTGCGGCTGGCGGTACGGCGACTCCCCCGACCCCGACCTCCCGCGCCCCGTGATCGAGGTCGTGTACTACATCCGCTACGACCGTCGGGTGAAGATCGGCACGAGCAGACGCCCGCGGCAGCGGCTCGCCAGCATCCGCCATGAGGAACTCCTGGCATTCGAACCCGGAGGGCGAGATGTCGAGCAGGCGAGGCACAGGGAGTTCGCCGACGTCCGCGAGGGCGGCGAATGGTTCACGCTCACCCCGCGGCTCGAGAATCACATCGCCGGGCTACGAGCCGTCGATGATCCCTGGCAGCTCTATGCACGCTGGGTGAGCCTGGCCCTGCAGAACTGAAGCCCCGCACGGGGCCGACGTTCCGTGCGGGGCTTCAGAGTTCAGCGTGGTCAGGCGCGCGCGGCCTTGACCTTCGCAGGCTGAGGCTGCGAGAACAGCACCACGATGATCACGGCGACACCCACGACCACGTGCGGCACCCAGACGTTCGGCGCCTCGGTCGAGAAGCCGAAGATCCACGGCGACAGCGCCAGGAAGAGGCTCGCGACGATGTCGAAGACGAGGTGGACGGGCATGGGAATGAAGCCGAAGGGGCCCCATTCGTACTTCGTGAACAGGCTGTAGACGATCAGTCCGACGCCGAGCACGATCGGGATGATCACGGCGGGGCCGCCGATGCCCGAGAAGCCGAAGAGCCACGGAGCAGCGATCAGCGCCACTCCGACGATGTAGTCGAGAATTCCATGGACCTTGGTGGGGATGAAACGCATGATTGCCTCCTGTGGTGTCGTCGCGTGCTGCGACTCACAGACTGTTCGCAGCCATTCGCCGAACGGATTGCGCAGGGGCAGACGTGTCAGGCCCTCAGGAACTCGCCCAACCGTATCGCCGTGCGAGTGCGGCAGCGACACGGTCATAGCGAGACCTGTCGAGCACCGCGGCTTCGCGCCGCAGTCCGCCCTCGTGCACGCTGTACAGCTGCTCGATGTCGACCCACGACTCCCGCCCTTGCGAGTCCCAGGCGCCGGAGCCGATCGACAGATAGTCGCGATCGCGGTCGTGCGCCTTGCTCGTCATCCGCACCGCGTACACGCGGTCTGCGGATTCTCGACCGATCACCAGCACCGGTCGGTCCTTGCCTCGCCCGTCGTTCTCTTCGTACGGCACCCAGGTCCAGATGATCTCACCGGCGTCGGGGGCGCCATCCCGATCCGGTGCGTAGTCGATGCGGAGATCATCGATCCGGTCGGGATCGATGCGCACGGTCGCCGTCCCCTGCCGCTGCTCCTGAGAAGCCGCCGATTTCGCGGCGTGCGCCTCTTCCGTGGTGCGCAGACGCGAGACCGGGCGTCTCGGACGAGTAGTCCGAGACGCCCGGTCAGATCCCAGTGCTGTGAAGAGGATCTCCGCGAGTCTTGCCAGGATGCCGTTGGTGTTGCTCACACGGTCACCCTAACCGCAGATCAGGCGTCGGCCAGCGCGTAGCCTTCCTCGCCGTGGACGACCTGGTCGACACCGGCGATCTCGTCTTCGCTCGTGATGCGGAAGCCGATCGTCTTCTCGATCGCGAAGCCGATGATGAACGCGACGACGAAGGAGTAGATCAGCACACCCAGCGCCGCGATCGCCTGGACGGCGAGCTGACGAACGTCACCGCCGACGAACAGGCCGGTGCCGGTGGCGAAGAAGCCGAGGTAGAGCGTTCCGATGAGACCACCGACGAGGTGGATGCCGACCACGTCGAGCGAGTCGTCGAAGCCGAGGCGGAACTTCATCTCGACGGCGAGTGCGCAGACGATACCGGCGACGGCACCGAGCAGCAGCGACCAGCCGGGCGTCAGGTTCGCGCAGGCCGGGGTGATGGCGACGAGACCTGCGACCGCACCGGATGCCGCGCCGATCGAGGTGGCCTTGCCGTCCTTGATGCGCTCGATGAGGATCCAGCCGAGGATCGCGGCAGCCGTGGCGCCGAGGGTGTTCAGACCGATGAGTCCGACGCCGCCCATGTCTTCTGCGAGCCACTCCGCTCCGGCGTTGAAGCCGAACCAGCCGAACCACAGCCGAGCGGCCCCGCGCACCGCCGCCGGCCCGTCGTG
>NZ_JAGGPD010000622.1 GCF_018613995.1 Microbacterium sp. ISL-103
AGCCGCCGCAACTTCATCGAGCTGTGCGAGCGCCTGACCATCGAGGACGAGAAGCAGTTCGAGGCGCTCTTCCGCCAGCTCGGCCTCTCGGTCGACTGGAGCCAGACGTATCGCACGATCTCCGACGACACGATCCGCCAGAGCCAGCTCGCGTTCCTGCGCAACCTCGATCGCGGCGAGGCCTACCAGTCGCTCGCCCCGACCCTGTGGGACATCGACTTCCGCTCGGCCATCGCCCAGGCGGAGCTCGAGGACCGCGACCAGCAGGCCGCCTACCACACCATCGATTTCCCCTTCGCCGACGGTTCGGGCTCGATCACCATCGAGACCACCCGCCCCGAGCTGCTCCCCGCCTGCGTCGCGATCGTGACGCACCCCGAGGGGCCGCACAAGCACCTGATCGGCACCAAGGTGCGCACGCCGTTCTTCGGCGCCGAGATCGAGATCCACGGCCACCACCTCGCGCAGCCCGACAAGGGCACGGGCGCGGCGATGGTCTGCACCTTCGGCGACGTGACCGACATCATCTGGTGGCGCGAGCTGCGCACCGTCGACGGCAGCGACCTGCCGAACATGACGACGATCGGGCTCGACGGGCGCTTCCTGCCCACCGCCCCGTCGATCGTCGCGAACACGGAGGCCATCGACTGGTATGCCGGCGAGCTCGCCGGCAAGACCGTGTTCTCAGCGCGCAAGGCGATCGTCGAGAAGCTCCTGGAGACCGGCGACATGACCGCGGTCGGCAAGCCCTTCAGCCACGCGGTGAAGTTCTTCGAGAAGGGCGACCGCCCGCTCGAGATCGTGTCGACGCGGCAGTGGTACATCCGCAACGGCGCCCGCGACGCGAAGCTCCGCGACCAGCTGCTCGCGCACGGCACCGAAGTCGCCTGGCACCCCGACTTCATGCGCGTGCGCTACGAGAACTGGGTCGGAGGCCTGACCGGCGACTGGCTCGTCTCACGCCAGCGCTTCTTCGGCGTGCCGATCCCTCTCTGGTACGGGCTCGATGAGAACGGCGACCGCGACTACGA
>NZ_JAGGPD010000623.1 GCF_018613995.1 Microbacterium sp. ISL-103
GCACCCCGAAGGCGGACGCGGACGTGGAGAGGACGGTGGCGTCGAGGCTGCTGGTGATGTTCCGTTGGAGCTGGTTGCTCGGCCCGTATCGCTCGGTGATCTGAATCCCATCGACCGTGTCGGCGCAGACCTCGTGCCCGGGGCCGAGAGTCTCCGACAGTGTGAAGGCTGTCTTTCCGACGAGCTGGTCACCGGGGACGGTGACGGTCCATGCGACCTTGTTGTTGCGGTCGGCGCCGCCGAGAACGCTGCCGGACTTGGTCAGGTCGACCTGCCATGGCCGGCTGGTGACCGTTCCGACGCCTCGCCCGGCATCACCCCAGCCCTGCACCTGGGCCGTGTTGTTGTATCCGGTGCCTGGCGCATCGATCTGGCCGTCCGGAGTGCAGGTCTGGTAGGTGACACGGTAAGTGACAGCAGGGTCGAACCCTGCGGGCGGGGCTGCGAGGACGACGTCGAATTCGGTGGCGCCGGGAGTCGGTGCAACGGTTGCGAGTCCGGAGACATCGACGACGGTGGACCCGCGAACGGTTTCAAGGCGGAACCCGGTGGGCGTGCAGATCTGATGCCCGGTGCCGAGGGTGTCGCGCATGGTGACGGTGTTCTGCCCGACCATGTTCGCGCCGGGGATGTCGACGGTCCATGTCATCGACCAGTTGTTCTGGTTCATCGTCCCGGCTTTGGTGACCTCGCCGGGGAGTTCGATCCCATCATCGATGCCACCGGTGCCAGGAAGATCCACGGCGACGGAGGTGCCGTTGAGGTTGAACGGAACAGTCTCGGCGGTCGTTGCGGTGGCGGCCTCCACGTCGAACTGCCACGTTCCGGATACGAGTTCCGGGTTGGCGACGACGGCGTCGGTCAGCTCGCAGTTCGCAAGCCCTGTCGTCGGATCTGTGAGGCAGTTGCCCCAGGTGACCGGGTTGCCGTCCTCGTCGATACCGCTCAGCGGGAACGGGATGCTCTGCGGGAAGGCGAAGTCAGGAGGAAGGCCGATGACGAAGGGGTCGCCGGGCTGAGGATCTGCGTCGCTCGCGTCCCACGCGCCCGATACGGTCAGTGTGTCTCCGACCGTGGCCTGCTGGTCCGCGGGGGTGATCTGCACGTCGCTGACAGAGATGCGTGTGTTCGGAGCCGCGGATG
>NZ_JAGGPD010000624.1 GCF_018613995.1 Microbacterium sp. ISL-103
GGGGTCCAGTGCCGGGATCGCGGAGTCGGGGCCGGTGAGGTGGGCGCTCGAGACGGCGAGCGGGCCGGTCTCGGCGAGCAGTTCGAGGGCCACACGGCCCTCGGGCATCCGCACCGCGACGGTGCCCTGGGGGTCGCCCAGATCCCAGACGAGCGAGGCCTGCGCGGGCAGCACGATGGTCAGCCCGCCGGGCCAGAACGCGTCGACGAGTCGCTGCACCGGCTCGGGAACCGATTCTGCGAGTGCGTGCAGCACCTCTTTGGATCCGACGAGAACGGGCGGCGGCTGGTTGCGGCCTCGCCCCTTCGCATCGAGCAGTCGCTGCACTGCGGCAGGAGAGAAGGCGTCGGCGGCGACTCCGTAGACGGTGTCTGTGGGCATCACGATGAGTTCGCCGCGACTGATCGCCTGGCGTGCGTGACGCATTCCGGCGAGGAGCTGGCCCTCGTCGCCGCAATCGAAGATGGAGGACATGACGATCCGATTCTAGTTGGGATGCCTGTGCGATTCGTGTCTGCGCCTCAGGGGCGCAGGGCCGTCGTCGCCCGGTCACGCAGGGTCAGGTCGCGGTGGGTCGCCGCTGCCCGCCATCCGTCGCGGGTGAGGATGCTGCGGATCTCCGCCCCCTGCAGCTCCCCGTGCTCGATCACGAGCAGCCCGCCCGCGTGGAGCAGCTCGAGAGCGCGCACGCTCAGCACGCGCACGATGTCGAGTCCGTCCTCTCCTCCATAGAGCGCCATCGACGGATCGAACAGACGCACCTCGGGGTCGCGCGGGACCGCCGCGTCCGGCACATAGGGAGGATTGGATATCACCACAGATGCGGTGCCGTCGAGCTCGCCGAACGCGTGAGCGAGGTCGTCGTTGACGAGAGTGAGGTTCGCGGCGCCCGCAGTGTTGCGCTGCGCCCACGGGAAGGCGTCCGGCGACAGCTCGGTCGCATAGATGCGCGCATGCGGGACCTCGGTGGCCATGGCGAGGGCGATAGCCCCACTGCCGGTGCCGAGGTCGATGCCGATCGGCTCGGGGAGAGCGGAGCCGAGCAGCGCGTCGATGGCGTACTGCACGACGGTCTCGGTCTCGGGCCGCGGCACGAAGACGCCGGGCCCGACGGCGAGCCCGAGGGGCCGGAACGGCGCGGGGCCGGTGATGTGCTGCAGCGGCTCCCTCGCGGAGCGGCGGGCGATGAGCGCGTCGAGCACCTCGGACAGTGCGGCGTCGATCGAATCCCCCCGGACGACGGCGGCCTGCACCTCGCCACGGCGAGCGCCGAGCACATGACCGGCGAGCAGCTCGGCATCGACGAGGGGGTCCGGGACTCCCGCCTCCGCCAGCCGTCGAGCGGCGGCGTGCACGGCGGACGCGAGCGAGATTTCAGGCATGACACCCAGCGTAGGCCGCGGGAAGGTGTCATATTGCCCGCCCCCAGGAAGCGCTCGCCTAGGCTGGAGCGGCAGTCACCCCGCACAGGAAGGCTCTCCCCATGCCCGGTATCCACTCCGACATCACCTCCGCTTTCGGCAACACTCCCTTGGTTCGCCTGAATCGGGTCACCGAGGGCCTCGGCGCGACGGTGCTCGCCAAGCTCGAGTTCTACAACCCGGCCTCGAGCGTCAAGGATCGGCTCGGCATCGCCATCGTCGACGCCGCGGAGGCGTCGGGAGAGCTGAAGCCCGGCGGCACGATCGTGGAGGCGACCAGCGGCAACACCGGTATCGCGCTGGCGATGGTCGGTGCCGCGCGCGGGTACAAGGTGATCCTCACGATGCCCGCGTCGATGTCGAAGGAGCGGCGATTGCTTCTCAGGGCGTTCGGCGCCGAGCTCGTACTCACGGACCCCACCAAAGGCATGACGCACGCGATCGCCGAGGCGGAGGACATCGCGGCCCGCACGCCGGGTGCAGTGCTGGCGAAGCAGTTCGCCAACGAGGCGAACCCCGCGATCCACCGGCGGACCACGGCCGAGGAGATCCTGCGCGACACGGAGGGAAGCGTCGACTACCTCGTCGCCGGCATCGGCACCGGTGGAACCATCACCGGGGTCGGCCAGGTGCTGAAGGAGCGCGTCCCCGGCGTGCAGATCGTCGCCGTCGAGCCCAAGGACTCCCCCATCCTCACCGAGGGACACCCCGGACCGCACAAGATCCAGGGCATCGGACCGAACTTCGTGCCCCCCAGCCTCGATCGTGACGTCCTCGACGAGGTCATCGACGTCACCTTCGACGACGCTATCCGTGTCGCGCGTGAGACCGCGAGCAGGGAGGGCATCCTCGTGGGCATGTCGAGCGGTGCCGCGATCTGGGCGGCTCTGGAGGTCGCCCGGCGCCCGGAGGCTGCGGGGAAGACCATCGTCGTGATCATCCCCTCGTTCGGCGAACGCTATCTCTCGACCGCCCTGTACGAAGACCTCCGCGAGTCCTGAACCGCGCATGGACATGATCGGCCGAATGCG
>NZ_JAGGPD010000045.1 GCF_018613995.1 Microbacterium sp. ISL-103
GACGGGGGAGTTCACCGAGGTGCGCGAACGGTTCGGGGATCTCTCGGTTCTCGACACCAGCGACTATCTCTTCGGGCTCGTTCAGGGGCAGGAGCATCTCGTCGAGATCGACCGGGGTGTTCAGCTCTACGTGGGCTTGGAAGCGATCGGCGATGCGGACGAGAAGGGCGTGCGCACCGTCATGACCACCCTCAACGGTCAGCTGCGACCGGTGTTCGTGAGAGACAGGTCGGTCGCGGTCGATGTCCATGAGGTCGAGAAGGCGGACACCTCCGTGCCAGGTCAGGTGGCTGCGCCCTTCTCGGGTGTGGTGACGCTCAAGGCCGAGGTCGGTGACTCGGTGCGGGCCGGTGAGCCTGTCGCCTCCATCGAGGCGATGAAGATGGAAGCCGCCATCACCGCTCCCGTCGACGGCGTGGTCGAACGCCTCGCGATCGGGGCGACCCAGCAGGTCGAAGCCGGAGATCTTTTGGTCGTCATCCGCCCGGCGCACTAATCTTGGGCGGGCGAGGCCGCGCTCGACGCAGCGCACCCGAGGCCCGCACAAGCTTGGAGTGACAACGTGACCCCGAAGAACGTGGCTGAACCGCCGGATGAGGAATCCAGGGGGGTGCTCGACGACGCCGCTTCCCTGGACACCTCGGGCATCGGCATCCTGGGCAACACCGCCCAGGTGAGCGTCGTGCTGCCCCAGGACGAGGACGACGACCTCGCCGACGACGGCATCGTCGACGGTGAAGTCATGGCCGACCTGGTCATCGACGAGCCCGTCGCCGCAGCGAAGGCCGCGGCGGAGACCAGCGCCGCACAATCGATCACACAGCCCGCACTCGGTGCGGCGCCGATGATCATCGAGTTGCCGGCCGAGCCGACGGAGCCGGCCGAGTCGGACGGGAAGCCGGATCCCGCCGAGCAGCCTGAGCCGGATCTCGCACCCGAGCCGGAGATCGAGCCGGATCCTGTCGCAGAGCTCGAGCCGGAGATCGAGCCGGAGCCCGTCGCAGAGCTCGAGCCTGATGTCGAGTCGGAGCCGGACGCCGAGCCGGAGGTCGAGCCGGAACTCGAGATCGAGCCGGAGCAGGAGATCGAGCGTGAGCCGGTAGCGGAGGCCGAGCCGGAGCAGGAGATCGAGCCTGAGCCTGAGCCCGCGCCGGCGCCGGAATCGGCACCCACACCCACACCTGCGCCCGCGGCGCAGACCCGCACCGCGGTCGCGGCCCAGCAGGAGGCGCCTCGCGTCGAACGTGCCGCCGTGCGCGCCGATCCGGCGCCCACCCATGACGACACCGCCGAGGCCGAGGCCGCTGCCGCGTTCATCGCGAAGGCGCGGGCCGATATCGACGGCGCACGCACCCCTCGCAGATCAGCAGCCGCAGCATCGCTCGCCCAGAAGGAGAGTCCGGCAGTGGAGACACCGAACGAGAAGTCCGTCGCGAGGAAGGTCACGCGCTCCGGCCGCGCCGACGTGCAGCTTTCAGCGAAGCGACTCGACGATCTCGGCGATTCGTCGCGCGAGAGCGCCGACCTGCTGACCGAAGATCGACTCCTGGACCCGCAACGGCAGACCAAGCCCGAGCCGGAAGGGGCGTGGAGCCACTTCCTGTACACGATCTCCGGTCGTCGCATCAACATCGGCGACGGGCGACGCGCGCGCGAACGCAAGGCGTTGAGCGCCAGGATCGCCGCGCCGATCGTGGGCGGTGCGCGCTTCGTTCCCGTGCTCTCGCGCAAGGGAGGCGTGGGAAAGACGACGATCACCGCTCTGCTGGGCATGGCACTGGCGGATGCTCGCGATGACCGGGTGATCGCCGTCGATGCGAACCCCGACCGCGGAACGCTCGCCGAGCGCGTCGTGCGACCGCACCACAACAAGTCGGTGCGCGATCTGGTGCGCATCCACGACCAGGTGAAGGGGTACCACGACATCTCGGCGATCGTCGCCCGCGACGCGACACGCCTCGACGTGCTCGCCTCAGATTCCGACCCGCGGATCGCCGATGCCTTCAGCGACGACGACTACCGCGACGTCGCCGGTGTCGCGGCGCACTACTACTCGCTGGTGCTCACCGACACGGGAACGGGCATCGTGCACTCGGTCATGTCCGCGACGCTCGATCTCGCCGACCAGATCGTGATCGTCTCAGGTCTCAGCGTCGATGAGGCGCGCCTGGCGTCCGAGACGCTCACCTGGCTGGAGAGCAACGGATATGCCGAGCAGGCGCGCGAGGCCGTGGTCGTCCTCAACCAGTCGACTCCCGGAGCACCGCTCGTGCGACTGACCGAGCTCGAGACGCACTTCCGCACGCGGGCGAAGCATGTGGTGCGGATGCCGTACGACGCGCAGATCGCCGGCGGAGGAACGATCGTGTTCGCCAACCTCCAGCCCGAGACCCGCGTGGCTGCACGCGAGCTCGCCGCACTGCTCGTCGAGGGCCTGCGGGCGAAGGGCGCCTGATGTCAGTACGTGAGATCCGGGTCTTCGGCGACCCCGTGCTGCGCACGGTCTGCGCACCGATCGGCGACATCGACGACGGCGTGCGTGCTCTGGTGGCCGATCTGATCGACACCGTCGAGGTACCGGGGCGCGCCGGTGTCGCAGCGCCGCAGATCGGCGTCGCGCTTCGAGCGTTCAGCTACAACATCGACGGCGACATCGGCTACGTGCTCAACCCGGTGTTGACGGAGGTGCGAGGTGAGCCGGTGCCGACGGGGGAGGGCTGTCTCTCGGTGCCCGGCCTGTGGCACGACGCCCTCCGTCATCCCTGGGCGCGGGTCGAGGGGATCGACCTCGAGGGAGAGCCCGTGATCCTCGAGGGCGAGGGGCTGCTCGCACAGGCGTTGCAGCACGAGACCGATCATCTCGACGGGAAGCTCTATCTCACCCGCCTCGACGCCGAGACGCGCAAGCGGGCGATGCGAGAGGTGCGGGAGAGCGCCTGGTTCTGAGACCGAAGGCACGATGAAGGGCCCCGCGATCCGCGGGGCCGTTCATCTCTGTCGAGGCGCTTTTCAGCCGCCGATGGCGACGTTGGTCGTGGTGACCGGCTCGTCGTAGATCGCGGCGATCTCGTCGGCGAAGTCGCTCATGATCACGTTGCGCTTGATCGAGAGCTTCGGGGTCAGGTGCCCGGACGCCTCGGTCCATTCGCTGTCGAGCACCGTGAACTTGCGGATGGACTCCGCCCGCGAGACGCGGGCGTTCGCCACGTCGACGGCCTTCTGGATCTCGGCCCGCACGGCGTCGTTCGCGGAGGCTTCGGTCAGCGACATGTCCTTGGGCAACCCCGCGTTGGCGAGCCACGTCGGCAGCATCTCGGGGTCGAGGGTGATGAGCGCCGAGATGAACGGACGCTGGTCTCCGACCACCACGACCTGCCCGATGATCGGGTTCGCGCGGATCGGGTCCTCGAGAGCGGCGGGGGCGACGTTCTTGCCTCCGGCCGTCACGATGATCTCCTTCTTGCGGCCGGTGATGGTCAGGAAGCCTTCGGAGTCGAAGTTGCCGATGTCTCCGGTGCGGAACCATCCGCCGTCTCTGAACGCCTCGGTTGTGGCCTCGGGATTGTTCCAGTACTCCCGGAAGACGTTGATGCCGCGCACCTCGATCTCGCCGTCGTCTGCGAGCCGCACGCCCACCCCGGGCAGGGCCGGTCCGACCGTTCCGATCTTCGACTTGTCGGCGAGGTTCACGGTGGCGGGTGCAGTGGTCTCGGTCAGGCCGTAGCCCTCCAGGATCACGACGCCGAGGCTGTGGAAGAAATGCCCGAGGCGAGCGCCGAGGGGAGCAGAGCCCGACACGGCGTAGACGACGTTGCCTCCCATCGCCTCCCGCAGCTTGCTGTAGACGAGCTTGTTGAACAGCGCGAACTTGAGCCGGGTTCCGAACGGAACGCTCTTGCCCTCTTCGACGAGCTTCGAGTGCTGGATGGCGACGTCGGCGGCGGCGCGGAAGATCTTGCCCTTGCCGCCCGCCTCGGCCTTCTGCTCAGCGGAGTTGTACACCTTCTCGAAGACCCGCGGCACGGCGAGGAGGAAGGTCGGCTGGAAGGAGCCGAGCGCGGGCAGCAGCTGACGAGTGTCGGGCTGGTGTCCGGTGCGCACACCGGCGTGGATGTTCAGGATCGAGATGAACCGGGCGAAGACGTGCGCGGTCGTGATGAACAGCAGAGTCGATGACCCGGGGGTCTGCACGACGGCATCCAGGGCCACCGCGGAGTTGCGCGAGAGCTCGACGAAGTTGCTGTGAGTGAGGACGCATCCCTTGGGGCGGCCGGTGGATCCGGACGTGTAGATGAGGGTCGCGATGTCGGAGCCGACTGCGATGCTGCGCAGCCTCGCGATCTCGTCATCCGGGACGGACGCGCCCTGGGCGGTGAGCGAGTCGATCGCGCCGAGGTGCAGCTGCCACACCTCGCGGAGGAGCGGCAGGTCGCCGCGCACCTCGTCGAGTCGGGCGTGGTGCTCGGGCGATTCGACGATCACCGCGATCGCGCCGGAGTCCTCGAGGATCCACTGGATCTGCGACGGCGAGCTCGTCTCGTAGATCGGTACCATCACCGCGCCGGCATAGAACAGCGCGAAGTCGACGAGCGTCCACTGGTAGGTCGTCCGCGCGAGGAAGCCGACCTTCTCGCCGGGCTGGATGCCGGCGGCCACGAAGCCCTTGGCCAGAGCGACGACGGCGGTCTGGAAGTCTGCGGCCGTGATGTCTCGCCAGCCGTCGCCGTCGGGAACCGAGAACAGTGGCCGGTCCGGCGTCGCCTCGACCCGCTTGACCAGCAGGTCGGCGATGTTCGCGCGGGGATCGGCGGGGACGACGGCGGGGACTTCAAACTGGACCACGGCAGCTCCTTCGGTACCGGTCGGGCACTGGGTTGCACACGAGTCTAGAGCATGACACCGGGTCGCATGATTGGTGACACTGAGTCGCCAACTGCATCATCACGATCCTGCGCATCGGTGGATGCCGATCGCGGCGCTAGACTTCACCTCGATGTTCTACTGGCTGATGAAGTACGTCGCTATCGGGCCCGTGGTGAAGGCGATCTTCCGACCATGGGTGGTCGGTCGCGCGAACATCCCCGCGAACGGCGCTGCGATCCTGGCCAGCAACCACCTCTCGTTCGCCGACTCGATCTTCCTCCCGCTGATGATCGACCGTCCGATGTCCTTCCTCGCCAAGAGCGACTACTTCACAGGTCGCGGGATCAAAGGCTGGGCCACCAAGTTCTTCATGAAGGCGACCGGCCAGATCCCGATCGACCGATCCGGCGGCAAAGCGTCGGAAGCCTCGCTCAACACGGGCCTTCAGGTGCTGGGGCGGGGCGACCTGCTGGGCATCTACCCGGAGGGCACGCGCAGCCCCGATGGTCGGTTGTACCGCGGACGCACGGGAATCGCGCGGATGGCGATGGAGGCGAAGGTCCCGGTCAGCCCGGTGATAATGGTCGACACCGACACCGCCATGCCGATCGGGCAGCGTCTGCCCCGCGTCGTGCGCGTCGGGATCGTGATCGGTGAGCCCCTGGACTTCTCGCGATACGCGGGCATGGAGAATGACCGATACATCCTTCGATCCGTCACAGACGAGATCATGGTCGCACTCCAGCGACTGGGAGAGCAGCAGTATGACGACGTCTACGCATCGGCCGTGAAGGACCGCCTCCCCACCCGTGTCACACAGCCCCGCTGAGGCATCCCGGCTTCGCGCCGCGCACTAGGCTGGACTCATGCTCCAGCACCACATCGACGCGCTTGATGCGTGGCGTTCGCTCCCGATCAAGCAGCAGCCTCAGTGGCACGACGCCGGGCGCGTCTCCGAGGTCTCCGCGCAGATCTCGACGCTTCCGCCCCTGGTGTTCGCCGGCGAGGTCGACAACCTGCGCGACCGTCTCGCACGTGCGGCATCCGGGCAGGCCTTCCTGCTCCAGGGTGGCGACTGCGCAGAGACCTTCGCCGGGGCGACGGCCGATCAGATCCGCAACAGGATCAAGACGGTCCTGCAGATGGCGGTCGTGCTGACGTACGGCGCGTCGATGCCCGTCGTGAAGATGGGGCGCATGGCGGGTCAGTTCGCCAAGCCGCGATCGAGCGACACCGAGACCAGAGGCGATGTGACGCTGCCCGCGTACCGGGGTGACATCGTCAACGGCTATGACTTCACCGAAGGCTCCCGTCGGCCCGACCCGGATCGCCTGCTGCAGGGGTACCACACCGCGGCGTCGACCCTGAACCTCATCCGCGCTTTCACGCAGGGTGGCTTCGCCGACCTCCGCGAGGTGCACTCGTGGAACAAGGGCTTCGCGCAGAACCCGGCCAACCAGCGCTACGAGCGCATGGCCGCAGAGATCGATCGGGCCATCAAGTTCATGGAGGCGGCAGGCGCCGACTTCGACGAGCTGACTCGAGTGGAGTTCTTCACAGGCCACGAGGGCCTGCTGATGGACTACGAGCGCCCGATGACGCGCATCGACTCCCGCACCGACACGCCGTTCAACACGTCGGCGCACTTCCTCTGGATCGGTGAGCGCACCCGCGAGCTCGACGGCGCGCACGTCGACTACTTCTCGAAGATCCGAAACCCCATCGGCGTCAAGCTCGGACCGACCACGACGCCGGAGACGGCGCTCGCACTGATCGACAAGCTCGACCCGAACCGCGAGCCCGGACGTCTGACCTTCATCACGCGCATGGGCGCCGGCAAGATCCGCGACGCTCTTCCTCCGCTGCTCGAGGCCGTGCGCGACTCCGGAGCCCAGCCGCTGTGGGTCACCGACCCGATGCACGGCAACGGGATCACGACCCCCACCGGGTACAAGACGCGTCGCTTCGACGACGTCGTCGATGAGGTCCGCGGGTTCTTCGAAGCGCACCGCGCCGTGGGCACTTTCCCCGGTGGCATCCACGTCGAGCTCACCGGAGATGATGTCACCGAGTGCCTCGGCGGTTCGGAGCACATCGACGAGGCCGCCCTGGCGACGCGCTACGAGAGCCTGTGCGACCCGCGCCTCAACCACATGCAGTCGCTCGAACTGGCATTCCTCGTCGCCGAGGAGCTCGAGAAGCGCTGACCGGCGACGCCTGCACGAGAAACCGCCCTTCCCGATGACGGGGAGGGCGGTTCTTCATCCGGCAGACGGGAGCGGTGGGTGATCAGCCGCTGAGCTGGATGGAGAGCTGGACCTTGCCGCCGCGAGGCAGCTGCTTGTCGGATCCGGGGTCCTGGGCGGTGACCTGCGCCATCTCGCCGAACCCGGGGAGGTCACCCCACGCGGCGTAGCCGGCGGTGAAGCCCGCCTCTTCCAGGATCTGCTTCGCCTCGACGAGGGTGCGGTTCGTCACGTCCGGCACATCGAAGAGCTCGGGCCCCTTCGACACGATGAGCTGGACGGTGTCGCCAGGGCGCCAGTTGCCCTCGGTGGCGCGATCGGCGACGCCGAGCACGAGGTCCTTATCGAGCGATTCGCTGAAGTCGTAGATGATCTCGTCCGACACCTCGAGCTGCTTGTCGGTCAGTGTCGTCGTGGCCTGATCGATCGACAGTCCGGTGACGTCGGGGAACGGGCCCGCCGAGACATACAGCTCGACGGTGTCGTCTTCGAGCAGTTCGCATCCCTCGGCGCATGAGTAGGCGTCTCCGCCGTCGCGGGGAGTGACGAAGGCGTTGATGACCCTGCCCGCGTCGGCGTCGGAGAACAGCAAGAGAGGATCCTCGGTGACATTCACCTGGATGCCGGAGAGGTAGTCCCTGGCTTCCTGCTCGCTCTTCCCGTTGAGCGTCTCCGCAGTGTGCGACGAGGGTCCGATGGAGATGTAGACGGTCACCTCGGTGCCCTTGTCGAGTCGTTCGCCCTCTTCCGGGTCGGTGCGGATCGTCTCGTCGCGCGCGACGTCGATCGAATTCTCCTCGCCGCGCACCGGCACGAAGCCTTCGGCGGTCAGGGCTGCCGCCGCATCCTCGTAGGACTGGCCTGCGACGCCCGGCACGGCGACCAAGGACCCGGGGCCTGAGCCGAACCACCAGCCGACCCCGCCGGCGACGGTCGCGAGAAGCAGCACGAGCGTCAGCAGGAACGCACCCCGCGCGCGACGCCGCGACGAGCGGCGGCGCAGCAGCGTGGCGTTGTCCACGGCAGCGGAGGCCGGGGCCGCAGGATCGGCGATCACCATGGTGCCCGGCATGACCTTGGTGAGGTCGGCGGAGTCCGCCTGAGAACGCTGCGAGGCGGTGGCGGCGGCGACCGCGGGAGCGATCCCCAGGCCGCGCTCGATCTCGCGCAGGCGGTCGAGCATCTGCTGGGCGTCGTCGGGGCGCTCGTCGGGGGACTTCTCGGTTGCCCACAGCACGAGCTCGTCGAGCTGTTCCGGCACCCCCGGATTGCGGACGCTCGGGCGGGGCACCGACTCGGTCGCGTGCTGGAACGCGATCTGCATGGGCTGCTCGCCTTTGTAGGGCTGCTCGCCCACGAGCATCTCGTAGAGCATGATGCCGAGCGCATATATGTCGCTGCGTGCATCTGCCGTGCCGCGGGTGACGAGTTCCGGAGCGAGATAGGCGATGGTGCCGAGCAGTTGCTGACCTGTCGCCGTGTTCGCGGTCGTGGCACGCGCGAGGCCGAAGTCGCCGATCTTGATGCGGCCGTCCTCGGCCAGCAGCACGTTCTCGGGCTTGACGTCGCGGTGGACGATACCGGCGCGGTGCGCGGCGGCCAGGCCCGCCAGCACGGCATCCATGATCGTGATGGTCTGCGGGATCGTCAGCCGCTTCTGCTCGCGCAGCAGCTCGCGCAGCGTGATGCCGGGCAGGTACTCCATGACGAGGTAGGCGAGTTCGCCGTCCTGCCCCTGATCGAACACGTTGACGACATGCGGATCGGCCAGTCGGGCGGCGGCGCGCGCCTCTTGGATGAAGCGGCTCTGGAATGCCGAATCGTC
>NZ_JAGGPD010000625.1 GCF_018613995.1 Microbacterium sp. ISL-103
GACGGGCACCCGGCCCGCCGCGAGATGGTCGAGCACGGGCGTCGGGTCGACCTCGACGACGTCTCCGACACGACCGAGGTCGATCTCCTCGCCGTCGATGACGACTCCCCGACGGCGACCGCCGAAGAGTCCGGCATCCTCTCCGCTGAGGCCGGTCGCGATCGGACCGTGCGAGTTGATCTTCGAGACCAGCTGCGGGTTCACCTGACCGGTGAGAACCATGCGCACGACGCTGATCGCCTCGGTGTTGGTGACGCGGTAACCGCCCTTGAACTCGCTCGGGATCTCGAGCCGCTGCAGCATGTCGGAGATCTGGGGACCGCCTCCGTGCACGACGACCGGCAGCACTCCGACGTAACGCAGGTAGGCGATGTCCTGCGCGAACGCCTCCTGCAGCTCGTCCGAGACCATGGCGTTGCCGCCGTACTTGACGACGACGATCTGGTCGCGGAACTTCTTCAGCCACGGAAGCGACTCGATGAGCGTCGCGGCCTTGACGGCGGCGACGTCTGGCGTGGTGTCCTGGATATCGGTCATGAGGCGTAGGCGCTGTTCTCGTGCACGTAGTCGTGGGTGAGATCGTTGGTCAGAATGGTCGCGGTCGCCTCGCCGACCTTGAGGTCGATCACGAGGTGCGTCGCTCGGGGGGTCAGGTCGACCTCTTCACGCGGGCGATCAGGGCCGCCCTCGCTGCACACGCGCACGCCGTTCATCCAGACGTCGACGTCGTACGGGTCGAACTGCGCGCTCGTGGTGCCGATCGCCGCCAGCACACGCCCCCAGTTGGGATCGTTGCCGAAGATGGCCGCCTTGAACAGGTTGTTGCGGGCGACCGAGCGGCCGACCTCGACGGCCTCGCCCTCGGTGGCGGCGTGCTGCACCTCGATGGTGATGTCGTGGCTCGCGCCTTCCGCGTCGCCCTGCAGCTTGACCGCGAGCTGCTGGCACAGCTCCGCGAGAGCCGCCGAGAAGTCCTTGAGCTCCGGGGCGATCTCTGAGGCGCCGTTGGCGAGCAGCGTGACCTGGTCGTTGGTCGACATGCAGCCGTCGGAGTCGAGGCGGTCGAACGTCGTACCCGTCGCGAAGCGCAGCGCGGCGTCGGCCTCGAGCGGCTCGAGCACGGCATCCGTCGTGATGACCACCAGCATCGTCGCAAGGCCGGGCGCGAGCATGCCCGCCCCCTTCGCCATGCCGCCGATGGTCCAGCCGTCGCGGGTGACGACGGCCGTCTTCGACACGCTGTCGGTGGTCATGATCGCCTCGGCCGCGACCTCGCCGCCGTCGGTCGACAGCGCCGCGATCGCCTGCTCCGTGCCCGAGAGCACCTTGCCGCGGAAGACCTCGTCGCCCACCCCGATCAGGCCCGTCGAGCAGATGAGCACGTCGCCGGCGCTGACGCCGAGCAGCTCGGCCGCCTTCTCGGCGGTCTGGTGAGTGGTCTGGAACCCGAAGCTGCCGGTGAAGCAGTTCGCGCCACCGGAGTTCAGCACGACGGCCTCGACCACGCGATCGGCGACGGCCTGCTGCGACCAGATGATCGGATTTGCCTTGGCGCGGTTGCTGGTGAACACGGCGGCCCCGACCTTGCGAGGGCCGCGGTTGACGACCACGGCGACATCGGGCTTGCCGGTGGACTTCAGACCGGCGGCGACTCCGGCCGCCTCGAATCCTGCGGGGGCGGTGACGCTCACGGCGCGACTCCGTTCACTGAGAGGGCGCGGGACTCGGGGAGGCCCAACGCGAGGTTCATGGATTGGATGGCAGCGCCGGCGGTGCCCTTGACCAGGTTGTCGACCGCGGTGACCACCGTCACGCGGTTCGCCGCTCGATCGATCGCGAGCCCGATCAGCGCGGTGTTGGCACCGAGGACGTCAGCGGTACGCGGGAACTCGCCCGCGGGGAGCAGCTGCACGAAGGTCTCATCGCCGTACGCGTCCTGCCACGCCGCCCTGATCTCGGCATCGCTGACACCATCGACGATCGGAGCCGTCGAGGTGGCGAGGATGCCCCGCGACATGGGGACGAGTACCGGCGTGAACGAGATGCGGATGCCGTCGGGCGCGGCGCCCGAGGCTGCGGCGAGCGCCTGGCGGATCTCGGGGATGTGCCGGTGCGTGCCGCCGACTGCATAGGGGTTGGCGCTTCCCAGGATCTCCCCGGCGAGCAGATTGGTCTTGAGACTCTTGCCCGCCCCCGACGGACCGACCGCGAGCACCGAGACGATGTCACTCGCACCGATCACACCGGCCGCGACTCCCGGTGCCAGGCTGAGGCTCACGGTCGAGGCGTTGCAGCCCGGTGCAGCGATCCGCGTCGCGCCGCGCAGCGTCTCGCGATGCTTGAGGCCGTCGACCAGCAGCTCGGGCACGCCATAGGCCCAGGGCTCGTGGAAGTCCCCACCGTAGAACGCATCCCACGAATCCTGCGACGTCAGTCGGTGGTCGGCACCGGCGTCGATCACGAGCGGGGTGTCGCCGAGCGCATCGGTGTACTGGCCGGACTGGCCATGGGGCAGCGCGAGGAAGACGATGTCGTGCCCGGAGAGGATCTCAGGGGTGGTGTCCTGCAGCGTGAGGTGGGCGAGAGAGCGCAGGTGCGGCTGGTGCTGCACGAGCGGCTGCCCTGCGTTCGAGTGCGCCGTGACGGTGCGGATCTCGATGTCGGGATGCGACGCGAGGAGGCGCAGGATCTCGCCGCCCGCGTAGCCGGATGCGCCGGAGACGGCGACGGAGTACGTCATGCTTCTACCTTAACGGTCAGGCCCCGTGTCGAACTCGGGGTGCAGTGTCGGGAACCGGGGCGGCGACACCGGCACTCGACCGCCGTGCGTGTGCAGGCAGAAGCGCAGGGTCGCCTAGAGTCGGCGGCCGCTGCGGCGTCGGCGCACGGCGATGACGCTCGGAACGAGCGTCAGAGTTGCGGTGGCGGCCGAAGGCATGCCGCGACGATAGCGCGCTCGGCGCGGCATGCGCAAATCCGTGCTGTCATCCGGTGGCGGCTGACGCGTACGGTGCGGCGAAGAACGCGAGCTCATGGGCGCTCGACACCTCGAACGCGTGCAGCATGCGTGCCCGGTCGGCAGCATTCGCGTGCGTCGCCGCGGTCGTCACGAACGCGATCGCCTGCTCGGTCGCCTGCGCGAACGCGGGGTCGGCATAGGTCAGAAGCCACGACGCGTAGGGATGCTGCGGGTCACGGGCGTGTTCTCCGAAGTCCCCCGCGTGCAGGCGTCGACCGAGATCCGTGTAGAGCCAGAAACACGGCAGGATGGCGGCGATCAGCTCGGCGTAGTCGCCTCCGAACGCCACGGAGCGCAGGTGGTCGAGATACGCGACGGTGGCCGGCGCGGCAACGGCGGCGAAGGTCGCGGCATCCACCCCCGCGCCCGGAGTGAGCCACGACGCGTGGAGTTCGAGCTCGCCGACGATCGCTCCCTGCGCCGAGTCGGCCCAGAAAGCCTGCTCGCGAGCGGTCGGGGCGAGACGTGCCGCCTCGGCCAGCACACGCGCATAGTCCCTGAGATACAGCGCATCCTGTGCGAGGTAGAACACGAAGGGCTCCGCGGCGAGGGTGCCGTCGGCAAGAGCGCGGATGAACGGGAGTTCGTCGATGGCCGCCCGCACGTCAGCGGTGTGCTCCCACCACGCACGGCGGATGTCGTCAGGCGACGGCCCACCATCGATGCCTCCTCGCGCCCACAGACCCGCGAAGTGATTGATCGGCCCATGGCCGCGTCCGACGTGCAGACCGTCGCTCGCGCGCAGCGATTCCCGCAGCCACGACCGCGACGAGGCCACGGCGTCGATCGGCGATTCGCCCCGTGCGAGGCGGGTGGCGAGCGCCGAAGACAACGAGCACCCGGTTCCGTGCGTGTTGGCGGTGGGGATGCGAGCCCCGGGGTACTCCCGCCGCACGGCCCGCGCAGTGTCGACCAGGGCATCCGGAGCCTCGTCTGCATCGAGGTGACCGCCCGTGACGAGCACCGCGACGTCGTCGCGCGCCGACAGCTCGTCTGCCGCGGTGAGCGCATCGTCCCATCCGACGATCCGGCGTCCGGCGAGCACCGACAGCTCGGCGAGGT
>NZ_JAGGPD010000626.1 GCF_018613995.1 Microbacterium sp. ISL-103
GCGTCGCTGGTCGCGTGGGCCGAGCGTGCCGCCCCCTGGCGCAGCTACCTCAGTGCGCATCTCTGGCGCGCGGCCCCGGTGCGACCGGCACGCGCGACCCGCACCACCGTTCCGAAGGAGACCTCATGACCGCGATCATCCAGACCCTCGACACCGTCGACGGTGCCTTCACGATCCTCGCCGACGACCGGCAGCGGGTGCTCGCCTCGGGCTGGACCGCGGATCACGAAGCGATCCTCGCGCGGCTGTCAGCGGCCACCCGCCCGGCCGACGTCGAGTCGGGGGAGACAGATGCCGCGGGTGCCGTGCGCGCGTTCTACGACGGTGACCTGGCCGCGATCGACGAGGTCGAGGTCGCGCAGACAGGCACGGCGCTGCAGCTCGCGGGGTGGTCGGCGCTGCGCGGGATCGAGCCGGGCGAGCCCCTCACCTACACGTCGTTCGCCGCTCGGCTCGGCAATCCTCGCGCAGTGCGGGCCGCCGCGTCGATCTGCGCCCGCAACGCGCCCGCGCTGTTCGTCCCGTGCCACCGGGTGCTGCGTTCAGACGGGACGCTCGGCGGCTTCGCCTGGGGGCTCGACGTCAAATCGAGCCTGCTGGCGCGCGAAGCAGGGGAGCGCTGACGAAGAAGCGGTCGACGGATCGGGAATCACTCTTGCGCTCAGCTTGTTCACAGGAATAGGCTGGTGGGCTGTCGCACCGACCGGACGACATCGCCGAGCCCCTGAGGAGGACACCATGACATCGATCGCCGCTGTGCAGATCGCCGCTCTCGGCTCGACCCCGGTGCGCCCGCTCCGCTAGAGCCCTTTCCGACACGCACGACTTCGCCGGACGCCGGACTCCGAGAGTCCTTCGCTGCGTCCGTCCCCTTCAGCAACCGCTTCCCCATACGAAACTCGTCTGAGAGACATGTCTTCCTCGCCTTCATCGCAGAACGCCTCCCCTTCCTCCTCGCTCTCCACCCCGGCCGCACTGTGGCGCCTGAAGCCCTTCGTGAAGCCGGTCATCTGGCGGCTTGCCGGTGGCGCCGCCAGCGCGCTGGTCGCGGCGATCATCGCCCTGATGATCCCGATCGTGCTCGAGCAGATCATCCGCGGTCCCGTGCAGACCGGGGCGATCGACGCCATCGCCTGGGGCGCGCTCGCCGTGTTCGGCCTGGCCCTCGGCGAGGCCCTCCTGGTCTGGCTGCGCCGCCCGTTCGTGCTCCACCCGG
>NZ_JAGGPD010000627.1 GCF_018613995.1 Microbacterium sp. ISL-103
GGCCAGGCCCACGAGCTTGGCGATCTCACGGGCGTCGCGGTCGATCCACACGCACCGGGGCTCGTCGTGGATGGGAGAGAAGTCGACGTGCTCCTCCCAGACGAAGAGCGTGCGCTCGGCGCCGAGCACGTGCGGCTGCCACCAGATCTGGCGCAGATAGGTGCGCGGGATGCCACGGAAGGCCTTGTTGGTGGTCTTGATCTCGGCGAGCTTGACCCGGCCGTCGGCGTCGACGGCGATGCCGTCGGGTGTCGCCAGGTGGCGGTGCTCGACCTCTGCGCGAAAGAGCGCGGAAGACGGGAGGATGCCGTGCGTCGCCGCCACCCAGGCGGCGATCTCTGGCTCGCGGCGTCGTCCGTGGTCGGTGTACGCGTTGCCGCCGAAGCGCGGGCCCCCGCCGAGTTTGGAGTCCGCCGCTCGCGCGATCGACCTCTCGCTCGTGAGTCCTGCGACGTCCGTGGCGGTGATGCCGCGGGAGCGGGCTCGCATCCAGGCGACGCGATCGCGGGAGTCCGCGACGATGCGAGCTTGGAGTTCGGGAGTCACCTATCGAGCGTAACCCCGCGCACCGACTCTGCCGCCCACACACGCCGCTCGACGGCATCGCTCGACGGCATCGCTCAACCATGCGCTGGCCACCCCTCGGGGCCCGCGGATCCTGCGACGTAGTCGTCGAGCGGGACATCGCCCCGCCGCCATGCCTCGAGGATGGGCGCCACGATCCGCCACGACTGCTCGGCCGCATCGCCTCGCACCGCGAGCATCGGATCGCCGTCGAGGACGCCGGAGAGGACCTCGGCGTAGGCCTTGAGAGCGCCCTCGCCGAGCTCGGCGGACAGGGTCGCCCGTTCCAGCTCGAACGGGTCGTCCGACGCGTTGAGGTTCAGCTCGAGCGACATCAGGTCGGGGCCCAAGGAGAAACGAAGGACCGCGCCGGCCGAGGTGCCGGTGAGTCCGCGCGGCAGATGGCGGACAGGGCGGAAGCGCACGACGATCTCCCTCGCGGGCGTGCCGAGAGCCTTGCCGGAGCGGAGCCGGAAGGGGATTCCCGCCCAGCGGGCGTTGCGCACCTCGAACGTCGCCTCGGCGAGCGTCTCGGTCTGGCGGGTCGGGTCCACGCCCGGCTCGTCGACGTACGACGGCTTGGACGCGCCGTCGATCTCGCCGGCGGTGTATCGGGCCCGGCGCGACGACGCCTCCGGGTCGTCTCCCCACACCCTGGTCGCGCG
>NZ_JAGGPD010000046.1 GCF_018613995.1 Microbacterium sp. ISL-103
AGGGGGTGCGGTCGATCTCTTCGATGAGCTGCGTGAAGCGCGGGTGCGGACGAGCCATGCGGGGTCCCTTCGGGCGGAGTGAGAGGTCAGAGCACGTCGCCGAAGCGGAGGGAGTCCCCTTCGATGCCGGCCGAGAGCGAGACGAGATCGGTGAGCGCCGTCGTCATGAGGGCTCGATCGGAGTCTGAGAGCGGGTGGTGGCCGGCCAGCAGCGACTGGATGTAGAGCAGCTGCACGGTGCGCGCGAAGACCGCGTCGTCCTGCACCCTCACGAGAGCGCGCACCACCCGGTTCGCCCAGTTGAGGCACAGGCGGGCGCTCGGATCGTCATCGCGTGAGGCCGACAGCGTCGAGTCGATGCGGTCGAGCACGCCTCCCCACAGCGACCCCGTGATGCCCCTGGTGCGTCCGCGGTCGATCCGGCGAAGCACCTCGGGGTCTGCGACGTAGAGCGCAGCGAGCTCCGGCTGATCGATCGAGCGCACGGTCACCGAGCATCCGGATGCCGCGAGCACCTCGCCCGCGCGCTGTTCGAGGGCCATGGCGGCGTCGCGGTCGTCGAGGGGCGGCGGGTCGAGTCGGTCCAGCTCGCCCGCGACGTCGACGAGCTCGATCGTGACCTGAGGGTAGAGGCCCGGGAGCATCCGCACGAGGTCGGCGGCGTACAGGTATCCGCCGTTCACCAGCACCTCGGAGGAGGGCGAGATGCCCGCGACCTGGCGGAACTCGTCGACCGACGGGGCGAAGCGCACGTGCGGGTAGCGCTCGACGAGGTCGCCGATGCGCATCGTGCCGTGCGTCGTCTCGAGCGTCAGCCAGCGGGTGATGAACCGAGCGAGCTCGTCGTCGTGGCGCACCAGCGACTTCAGGCCCACTTCGTGGATCGCGACGAACTGCGCGAGTCGATGGGGTTCGCGAAGCCCGAGCTCGAGCACCCAGCGGCGGATGCCGGCTCCGAGCTGCTCGCGGACGCGCNNCGTCGACGAGCGACTCGCGGCTGGCGGTCGGGGCGAGACCCGTCGAGTCGACCACCGCGCGCACGAAGAACGCCCACTCGGGGAGCACATCGTCGACGCGCTCGCCGAGCAGCATGCGGCCGAGGTACATGCGCGTCGCCTGCCGCGCCCCGGGCGGGGGAGCGAACGGCAGCACGTAGGCGAGGCCGCGGGTGCCGGTCGCGGGCTCTGCGAGTTCGATCACGTCGAGCGGGCTCGCCCCGACCAGGTCGCGCCCGTACTGCACGGCTTCGTCGATGTTCTCCGCGACGTCGAGGAAGGGCGCGCGCCGAGTGATGTCGACGTCGCCGTTCGCCGTCTCGAGGGTCACCTGCACGGGGAGGAACTCGGCGAAGGCCGTCGCCAGCTCTCGCACCGCCGCGGGGCGCAGCAGATCATCGGCGTCGAACCGAGGAGTGAGGTGCACGCTCGTGCCGATCGGCAGGTCGTCATCGATCTCGGCCACGCGGAACGTGCCGTCGGCGCTGCCCGTCCACTCGACGGCCGAGCCCCCGCGCGCACTGCGCGAGCGGATCACGATGGTGTCGGCGACCATGAAGCAGCTGAGCAGGCCGATGCCGAACTGGCCGAGGTAGTCGCTGCGGGGCATGTCGAAGATGTCGCGCTTCGAGCTGCGGCCGACCGTGGCGAGCAGGTCGGCCACCTCGGCAGCCGTCAGACCGATGCCGTCGTCTCGCAGCACGAACTCCGCCGAGGCGTCCGAGAGCGGCGTGATGCGGATGCGCCCACCCCGTCCGTCGACCTCACGGCGCGCGGTGACGGCATCCCGGGCGTTCTGCAGCAGCTCGCGCAGGTACACCCGAGGACTCGAGTAGATGTGGCGACTCAGAAGGTCGACGACCCCGCGCAGGTCCACCTGGAACTGCTGCACGTCAGCACTCACCGCATCGCCTCCTGTCGCGTCCGCTCGCCGAGCCTAACAACAACGCACGCGTGCGGTCCGGTTCGGCACCGGGCGACGGATGCCGTATGCTTGACCAGCAGTTGTTGTCTGCATTCTTTCGCCGTGCCCCGGTCCTTCCGGTCCGGTTGCGGTGGCAGGATGAAGATGACACCCCGAGACCTCCCGGTCTCTAGGGCGGTAGCTCAATTGGCAGAGCAGCGGTCTCCAAAACCGCAGGTTGCAGGTTCGATTCCTGTCCGCCCTGCGCGTCAGCACACGCTGACACACGAAAGGTACATTCAGGATGGATCAGGACGAACCGCGCGGCGAGGTCGTCGCGGCCGGCGCCACCCGCGAGAAGAAACGCGGCATCGTGGGCTTCTTCGGGAGCATCGCCCTGTTCTTCCGTCAGGTCATCGCAGAGCTGCGCAAGGTCGTCACGCCGACCCGCAAGGAACTGGTCAAGTTCACCGCGGTGGTGCTCGTCTTCGTTCTCATCGTCATGGGCATCGTCTACGGACTCGACACCCTGTTCGCCTGGGTGACACACATCGTCTTCGGGGTCCCGGGCGCCTGACGCCCTCGCGGCCCTGGCCGCAGTGATTGGAAAGAAACAACGTGTCTGAACGATATTCCGACGACGCCGACTGGGCGACCGCTGCCGAGCAGTCCAGCGAAGAGGACGAAGCCCAAGAGGGCAACGTGCTCGCTGCCGAGGAGAACTCGGTCACTTCCGCCGAGCACGTCGCGCTCCACATCGAAGACGTCGACGGCGACGAAGAGTCCGACGTGCAGGACGACACCGACATCGAGATCGACGACCCGGAGGCCGACGCGATCGTGAACGACGCTCTCAACCTGGACGAAGCGGCTGAGTCTGAGGCTGCCGCTGAGGTCCTCAACGATTCCGTGGCGGAAGAGACCGCCGAGCTCGAGGCCGCAGAGGCCGAAGAGGTCACCCCCTACGACGGCCCCGACCTCGGTGCCGACGACGAGCAGGCCGACGCCGAGCAGGGCGACGCCGAGCAGGCCGACGCCGAGTCCGACGAGGACGACGCCGAGGAAGACCCGTACGAGGCGTTCCGCCTCGACCTGCGGATGCTCCCGGGCAAGTGGTACGTCATCCACTCCTACGCGGGCTTCGAGCGCAAGGTCAAGGCCAACATCGAGCAGCGCAAGTCGACGCTCGAGGTCGAGGACGAGATCTACCAGATCGAGGTCCCGATGGAAGACGTGGTCGAGATCAAGAACGGTCAGCGCAAGATGGTCACCCGCGTGCGCATCCCCGGCTACGTGCTGGTGCGCATGGAGCTGACGGAAGACACCTGGTCGGTCGTGCGCCACACCCCGGGTGTCACCGGCTTCGTGGGCAACGCCCACAACCCGACGCCGCTGCGCTTCGAAGAGGCCTTCAACATGCTGAAGTCGCTCGTCGAGGTCAAGGACGTCCCGACCGCCAAGAACATCGCATCGAAGGGCGGCCTCGCCGTCGCTCGTCCGCTTCCGGCCGAGGTCGACTTCGAGGTCGGCGAGACCATCACGATCAAGGAGGGCTCGTTCGCGGGTCTTCCGGGTTCGATCAGCGAGATCAAGCCCGAGAGCGGCAAGCTCACCGTGCTCGTCTCGCTCTTCGAGCGCGAGACCCCGGTCGAGCTGTCGTTCGACCAGGTCACCAAGATGGTCTGACACACGCTTTCACGAGAACGGCCGTCCCTTTCGGGGCGGCCGTTCTCGCGTTCGCGGGTGGCCCTCGCATCAGGTAGACTTACGTGGTTTGTGTGCCGCTTCGGCGTGCACGCAGACGACCGCAGCCCGGAGATGCCGGGTTCGCGGGAGAGCAGATGCATCCGCATCCGTTCGATGAAAGGAAGAGGATATGGCACCGAAGAAGAAGGTGACCGGCCTGATCAAGCTTCAGATCAACGCCGGTGCAGCCAACCCGGCGCCGCCGATCGGCCCCGCGCTCGGTCAGCATGGCGTCAACATCATGGAGTTCTGCAAGGCGTACAACGCCGCGACCGAGTCGCAGCGCGGCAACGTCATCCCCGTCGAGATCACCGTCTACGAGGACCGCAGCTTCACGTTCATCCTGAAGACCCCGCCGGCCGCGGAGCTCATCAAGAAGGCCGCCGGCGTGCCCAAGGGCTCGTCGACGCCGCACACGGTCAAGGTGGCGAAGATCACCAAGGACCAGGTCCGTCAGATCGCCGAGACCAAGCAGGCCGACCTGAACGCGAACGACATCGAGGCTGCCTCGAAGATCATCGCCGGCACCGCCCGTTCCATGGGCATCACGGTCGAGGGCTGAGGAGAATAATCATGGCTACGAAGTCCAAGGCTTACAAGGCTGCCGCCGAGAAGATCGAGGCAGACCGTTTCTACACTCCCACTGAGGCAGTCGCCCTCGCGAAGGAGACCGGCTCGTCGAAGTTCGACTCGACCGTCGAGGTCGCGCTGAAGCTCGCGGTCGACCCCCGCAAGGCAGACCAGATGGTGCGCGGCACCGTCATCCTGCCCCACGGAACCGGTAAGACCGCCCGCGTCATCGTCTTCGCCACCGGCCCCGCGGCCGAGGCAGCGATCGCCGCAGGTGCAGACGAGGTCGGCGGCGCCGAGCTCATCGAGAAGGTCGCCGGCGGATGGACCGCGTTCGACGCGGCCGTCTCCACCCCTGAGCTCATGGGCCAGGTCGGTCGTCTCGGAAAGGTCCTGGGTCCGCGTGGACTCATGCCGAACCCGAAGACCGGCACCGTGACCCCCAACGCTGCCAAGGCAGTCGAGGAGATCAAGGGCGGAAAGATCGAGTTCCGCGTCGACAAGCACGCCAACGTGCACTTCGTCGTCGGCAAGTCGTCGTTCTCGGCCGAGCAGCTCGACGAGAACATCGGCGCAGCGCTCGAGGAGATCGTCCGCCTCAAGCCGTCGAGCTCGAAGGGCCGTTACATCCAGAAGGGCGCTGTGTCGACCACGTTCGGCCCCGGCATCCCGCTGGACGTCAACTCCATCTGAGTGTGATTCCGGAAAGGCCCCCGCCTCGTGCGGGGGCCTTTCTGCATCCTGTCGGTGCGACATCCGACGTCATCCGATGTGGGATGCTGAACCGAAGCCACGTAATGTAAACGAGTTCCGCGCCACAGCACTCGCGCCTCACCGCACCCCAGGAGGGTACTCACATGTCCCGTCGCCTCATCGCCGTCACCGCACTGGTCGTCGCCGCCGCCGCCCTCACCGCCTGCAGCCGCAGCACCGCCCCCCCCGAGAGCAGCTCGAGCGAAGGAGGCTCCGACTTCGGTCTCGTGAAGGACGGCACCCTGACCGTCGCCACCGAGGGCACCTACCGCCCCTTCAGCTTCCACGGCGACGGCGGCACGGGTGACCTCACCGGCTTCGACGTCGAGATCATCCAGGCGGTCGCCGACAAGCTCGACCTCGAGGTCGAGTTCCAGGAGACCCAGTGGGATGCGATCTTCGCGGGCCTCGATGCCGATCGCTTCGACGTGATCGCGAACCAGGTCAGCATCAACGAGGAGCGCCAGGAGAAGTACCTCTTCAGCGTTCCGTACACCGTCTCGCCCGGTGTCATCGTGGTCGCCGAAGACGATGACTCGATCTCGTCGTTCGACGACCTCGAGGGCAAGACCACCGCGCAGTCCCTCACCAGCAACTGGTACGACCTCGCGACCGAGTCCGGCGCCAAGGTCGAAGGTGTCGAGGGCTGGGCGCAGGCCGTCGAGCTGCTGCGTCAGGGTCGCGTGGATGCGACCGTCAACGACAAGCTGACCTTCCTCGACTACGAGACCACGAACAGCCCGTCGGGGCTGAAGATCGCAGCCGAGACCGATGAGGCCGGCGAGCAGGCCTTCGTGTTCACGAAGGACAAGGCCGACCTCGTCGAGGCCATCGACGGTGCGCTCGAAGAGCTGCGCGCCGACGGCACCCTGGCCGAGATCAGCGAGAAGTACTTCGGCGAAGACGTCACCGAGTAACCGTGGAGAATCCCTGGCAGCTGTTCCTCGACTCGCTCGGGCCCATCGCCCTCGCGGGGGTGACAGTGACGGTCCCGCTCGCGCTGATCTCGTTCGCGCTGGGTCTCGTCATCGCCATCGGGGTCGCGCTCATGCGCATCTCCGTCAATGCGGTGCTGTCGGGGATCGCCAGGTTCTACATCTCGGTCATCCGCGGCACGCCGATGATCGTGCAGCTGTTCGTGATCTTCTACGGCCTCGGGTCGATCGGACTCAAGATCGACCCGTGGCCGAGCGCGATCATCGCCTTGTCTCTGAACGTCGGCGGCTACGGTGCCGAGGTCGTTCGCGCTGCGATCCTCTCGGTGCCGAAGGGCCAGTGGGAGGCGGCGTACACGGTCGGCATGAACCGCACGCGGACGCTCACCCGGATCATCCTGCCGCAGGCCGCCCGCGTCTCGGTGCCGCCGCTGTCGAACACGTTCATCTCGCTGGTGAAGGACACCTCGCTCGCGTCGCTGATCCTGGTCACGGAGCTTTTCAAAGTGGCGCAGCAGATCGCATCGGCCACCCTGGAGTTCATGGTGCTCTACCTCGCGGCGGCGCTCGTGTACTGGGTGCTCTGCCTCGTGCTGTCGTTCGGGCAGAGCGCACTCGAGAGGAGACTCGATCGCAATGTCGCCCACTGATTCCGTGAGCTCCGGCGCGTCGACGGCAGACGCTCTGCTGACCGCCCGCGACCTGCACAAGCGCTTCGGTGACAACGAGGTGCTGCGGGGCATCGACCTCACCCTGCACCGCGGTGAGGTCGTCGTGCTGATCGGCCCCAGCGGGTCGGGCAAGACGACGGTGCTGCGCGCCCTCAACGGACTCGAGACCCCGGATGCCGGCACGATCGTCGTCGCGGGCGGGCCCGACATCGACTTCGCCCCGGCGGATGCGGTGTCCAAGCGCACGCGCGCGCAGAAGCGCCTCGCGCTGCGCGACCGCTCGGCGATGGTCTTCCAGCATCACAATCTCTTCCCCCACCTGTCTGTGCTCGAGAACGTGATCGAGGGCCCGTGGCGGGTGCAGGGCCGACCCAAGGCCGAGGTGATCGCCGAGGCGAAGGTCCTGCTCGCGAGGGTGGGGCTCGCCGACAAGGAGAACGCTCGTCCGCACGAGCTCTCGGGCGGGCAGCAGCAGCGCGTCGGAATCGTGCGTGCGCTCGCACTGCGCCCCGACCTCCTGCTCTTCGACGAGCCGACCAGTGCCCTCGACCCCGAGCTCGTCGGGGAGGTGCTGCTCGTGATCAAAGAGCTCGCCGATGAGGGCTGGAGCATGGTCGTCGTCACCCATGAGCTCAGCTTCGCGCGAGAGGCCGCCGATCGGGTGCTGTTCATGGATGCCGGAGTCGTGGTCGAAGAGGGCGCGCCGTCCGAGATCTTCGGCGCTCCGACGCACGAGCGCACCCAGCGGTTCCTGACGCGCATCCTCCGCCCGCTCGACGGAGACTGACTGCGACGCGCGGATGCGGTGCGGTTCAGCCGCCGAGAACCGGCAGAACCAGACTCACGGCGAGTGCGATCATGACGACGGCGATGAGCGCGTCGAGGATCCGCCACGAGCGCTCGGTGCGCAGCCACCGGCCGAGGTACCGCGCGCCGAACCCGAGGGCGGTGAACCAGAGGATGCTGGCGGCGATCGCGCCGCCGGCGAACAGCCAGCGATCGTCGCCGTGCGTGGCCGCGATCGATCCGAGCATCAGCACGGTGTCGAGATAGACGTGCGGGTTCAACCAGGTCAAGGCGAGAACCGTGGCGATCACCGGAGCGAGTGCGGTGCGCGTGGCTGCGATCGTCGAGCCCGCACCGGTGGCGGGTGAGGGGCCGGC
>NZ_JAGGPD010000628.1:0-2443 GCF_018613995.1 Microbacterium sp. ISL-103
TTCGAGCTGGCGAGGGCGGGGGTTTCCGGTGGCGTGCAGCCGCGCCGCGATGCGCCGCGCCACGTCGGGCTCTGCGCCGGGGTTGCGCGACTGCTCGAGCGAGATCGCCTGAGACAGCACCGTCAGCGAGTGCTCGTAGACGTCCTTGTGGTGGTGGTGCTCGTCGACCTCGAGGCGCAGCGCGCTCACTTCGGGAAGGAACTCCTCGATGAGTCCGGTGTCGACCAGAATGCGGATGCCGCGCACCGGATCAGCGGTCTGCATCAGTCGCACGAGCTCGGACTGGATGCGCTCGGGGCTGACGATCTCGAGCGTCGCGCGCAGCTGCGCGATCGCGTCTGCGGTGTCGTCGTCGATGCGGAAACCGAGCTGGGCGCTGAAGCGCGCTGCGCGCAGCATGCGCAGCGGGTCGTCGCCGAACGACACCTGCGGGCTGGCCGGTGTGCGAAGGACTGCACCGACGAGGTCTTCCACTCCCCCGGTCGGATCGACGAGCTTCACGGAGGGAACCTGCAGTGCCATCGCGTTGACGGTGAAGTCGCGCCGATGCAGGTCGGCCTCGATCGTGTCGCCGAACTCGACGGTCGGCTTGCGCGTCACCCCGTCGTAGCTGTCGGCGCGGTAGGTCGTGACCTCGACCTGCTCACCCTGCACGCGGGCGCCGATCGTGCCGAACGCGCGGCCGATGTCCCACTGGGCGGTCGAGATCGGCGTGACGATGCGCAGGATGTCGTCCGGCATCGCGTTCGTCGTGAAGTCGAGGTCGTGCGTCGGTCGACCCAGCAGCGCGTCGCGCACCGGTCCGCCGACCACGGCGAGGTCGAAGCCCGCGGCCTCGAACGCTTCAGCGAGGGTGCGGACGACCGGATTCTCGGCGAGCGCGCCGAGACGGACGAGGCCGTCAGCCATGTTGAGCATGGGTTCCAGCGTACCGGTGCATAGATTACGCCCCGCGGCGATGGCCGAGTCCGGTCACGACCTCGGATGCCCGGCCTCGCTCCCCGGGCACGACTTCGGATGCCACGGCGGACACGCCGTCCTGCATCCGGTCATGACGGCGAGTCGGCCCGCTCGATCCGAATCTGTGCCCGGCGGCGACGCGGCGTGCGGGATGAGCGAGAGAGCGAGAGAGCGACGAATGCTCAGAACAGCGGATTCTCGCCCTTGGCCTGGGCGATCGCCCGAACCCGTGCCTGCACCAGACGAACCAGGAGCATGCTCAACAGGAATCCGCCGACGAGCGCGACCGCGACGATGAACCAGATGCCGATCTCGGGGTCGATGACCTCGAATCCGTAGATCGCGACGGCGAGCAGCAGCAGCACAGGCCCCTCGATCAGAGCGAACGTGACGAAGAGCCGCGTCTGACGTCTGCCGAAATCAAGGTTCACGGCGCGCACACGTGCATCGATCGAGGAGTCCCCTGCGTAGCTCATGCCCCCACCGTAGCGACGTTCACCCGACCGTCGCCCTGCGGCCACCCCGAGTCAGTCGACGACGAACAGTCGAGCGCCGGTGCTGGTGCTCGACCGGTGCGGCTCCATGTCGGTGCCGACCTGATAGCTCTCCCCTGGGTGCAGGGTGAACGTCCGGCCGTCGTCGAGCTCCGTCTCGAGGCTGCCTTCGACCACGAAGAGCACGTGACCCCGGCTGCACCAGTGGTCCGCGACGTAGCCCGGCGAGTACTCCACCATGCGGATGCGCGTGTCGCCGATCTGCTGCGACCTCCACACCGCCTCACCGGTGATGCCCGGATGGATGCTGGGCACGACATCCGCCCAGGTCGTCGTCGTGAAGGGGTGGCCGGGAAGATTCATCCGTTCAGTATGTGTCACCGCACGCGCCGAGCGAGTGCGGGCGTCGGTCGCTCAGGTGGACCGGATGCCGCGGCCTAGGCTGGCTGCATGACTGACGCCGCCCCTGCACTCGCCCGCTTCTGGGACAGCATCCGCGCAGAGGATCCGTCGCTCCCCGTCGACGTTCCCGGTGCATGGGCCTTCGGCGCGACACCGGCGCATGCCGATGCTCTGCTCTCGCTCGTGCTGGCCGGGGTCAAGACGGGCACGGCCTCGTCGCTGTGGGACTACGACGAGACGGGCGACCCCGTGCCGCATCTCGGCGAGCTGAGCATCATCCTCGACGGGTCCGGTGCGCCGCGCGCGGTCATCGAGACGACCGACCTTCGCACGGTGCCGTTCGACCAGGTCACCGCCGAGCACGCGCACTCGGAGGGCGAGGGTGACCGCACCCTGGCCTACTGGCGCGAATCCCACGAGCGCTACTGGCGCACGCACTCCGAGAACGCGCGGGGCTTCGCGCACGACATGCCCATCATCTGCGAGCGTTTCCGCCTGATCCACCCGGCCTGAGCCGCACCAGGGCGCGAGAGCGACGCCGCCCGGTCAGTCGCGGTGCGAGCGCCGACGAGAGACCACGAACAGCA
>NZ_JAGGPD010000628.1:2466-4354 GCF_018613995.1 Microbacterium sp. ISL-103
GCAGCTGTCCGCCACCCGTGTTCGGCGGTGTCGAAGGGTCGCTCGGGTCGCTCGGGTCGTCAGGGTTTTCGATGGGCGGATCGACCGGGGGCACGACGACAGCCGCGAGCGTGAAGTCCTGATCGACGAAGGTCTCGCCGGCAGCGGTCACCTCGACCGTGAGCGTCGCGGGGCCGACCACCGTGCCGCCCGACGGCGGGGTGATGGTCAGCGAGTAGGTTCCCGGCGACAGCTCGCCGAGTCCGTAGGTGCCGTCGGCATCCGTCGTCAGCTGCTGCGAGCCCTCGTCCGTGCCGACGGTGATGACCACTCCGCCGACAGGCGCTCCGTCGTCGGTGCGCACCGCTCCGGCGAGGGCGCCGTATCGCGCCAGCTCGAAGTCGATCCCGGTCACATCCGTCGCACCGACCGTCTCGGTGCGCGTCGTGGCACCGGCGGCGGTGTAGCCCTCGGGCGTGGTCATGGTGATCTCGTAGTCACCGAGGGGCAGACGCGGGAACCGGTAGGCGCCGTTCGAATCGGTCACCGCGGTGACGGTGTCATCGCCGTCGGATGCGGTGACGGTGACACCCGCGACTCCGGTGCCGTCCACGCGCACCGCGCCCGACAGGTCGGGATTCTCGACCAGCACGAAGTCGTCGAGCGCGATGGGCACCTCGCTGTCGGCCCGAACCACGAGCGGTTCGGTCGGATCCGTGGTGCTGTACCCCGGAGGCGGTGTGACGACCACGGTGTGGGGTCCTACGGCGACCTCGTCGAACAGGTAGCCGCCGTCGGCATCGGTCGTCGTCGTCTGCGTGCCGTCGACCGACACCGTGACTCCGGCGATCGGGTCTCCTGCATCGTCGACCACTCGGCCCGAGACGGCCACCGGAACGATGTCGCGCACCTCGAAGTCGGCGACCGCATCTGCCTCCGTGAGATCCACGGCCTGCGAGGTCGCGCCGACGGCGATCTTGCCGTCGGGCGAGGCGACGCGCACGGTGTATCCGTCGGTCGCGACGAAACCGGGGAACGAGTACGCGCCGTCGGCGGTGGTGGTGGTCGTGCCGACGACCGTGCCGTTGGCATCCCTCAGCGAGAGCTCGACGCCCTCGAGGGGGCCGTCGGCCTGATCGACGACCGTGCCGGTGATGTCTCGAGCGATCGACGCGAACCACGTCTGGTACACGGGGAATCCGGCACGACGGGTGAAGAAGAAGGAGAGCGAGCTGATCGGCACGCTCGGCTCGAACCAGGCGGCGGACCCGCTGGTGTCGGCCGCAGCCGCGTTGCCGGTGAGCGTGAGGGTCGTGGCGTCCCACGCGGGCACATCGGTGGCGACCCCCGTGCACGAGGGCTTGCCGGCGACGCCGGGGGCGCAGTAGTTGAACCCGCCGTTGAAACCGAGCTCTTCGGCGGTCAGCGCCTGGCCGTCGGCGCCGATCGCCTGGATCCGCACGGCGTCGGCGTCGATGTCGCCGAGCACGAAGGTCCAGCCGGATGCCGGGGTGGGCGTCGCGAACGAATAGGTGGTCGTCGACGGGCTGGTGGCGTTGTCGACTTTCGGGCGCAGGTTCAGGTACTGCTGGTTGATGCTCGTGCCGTACTTGGCGCCGACGGGTGTGCCCTGGGAGAGCCAGTTCGTCGCCCCCGAGATCACGCCGACCTGACCCGAGCGGGAATCGCTCGTCATGGTCGCGGTGACCGTCGGCTGCGCCGCGACCTGCACGGTCGTCGTGTACGCCCCGCTCGTTCCGGTCAGCGGCTGCCACGTGGCCCAGGCCGTCGTCGTGGCCGCCGCAGCCGGAACGGCGCTGACGAGCGCAGCGACGAGGATGATGGCTCCGGCCAGGATTCCGCTCTTGGGCGCACGCACGCGGCCAGCGTATCCAGATACCGGCGCCCG
>NZ_JAGGPD010000629.1 GCF_018613995.1 Microbacterium sp. ISL-103
GACCCGCAGGACCTGCACATCTGGGCCGTCGTCGACGCACAGACGGTGCAGGATGCCAGCACGGACCAGATGGTGCGTTCGGTCGCAAAGCTCATCGCGCACCTGTCGCAGTCGCTGACGCTGCTGCCCGGCACGCTGATCTCGACCGGCAGCCCCGGCGGCGCCGGGTACTCCCGCGACCCGCAGATCTTCCTCCGCGACCGGTCGACGGTCACCGTCGGGATCGACGGGATCGGCGAGCTCACCACCCACTGTCGCGTGCTCGACTGAGTCATCCCGCGCGGCTCGGCGCGGACACAGGACATGAGAGGGGCCCCGGCGCGATCCGCCGGGGCCCCTCGCCTGTTCAGATCTCGATCAGGTCTTCTGACGCGATGACCGGAATTGCCGCTGTGATCGCCTCGAGGCCCGACAGGCGTGCCGGCGACAGCTGCTTGATCACCTCGTCGCGTGACATCAGACCTGCCTCGACGACCAGGTCGGCCACGTTGCGGTTCGTCAGCAGTGCAGTCTTGGCCAGAGCGGCTGCGGCCGCGTAGCCGATGAACGGCGTGAGCGCCGTGATCACGCCGACCGAGGCCCCGACCATGGCGCCGAGGCGGTCGCGGTTCGCGGTGATGCCGTCGACGCAGTTGACACGCAGCGTCCACATCGCCTGACGCATCCAGGTGATCGACTGGAAGATCGAGTGAGCGATCACGGGCTCGAAGGCGTTCAGCTGGAGCTGTCCTGCTTCAGCCGCCATCGTCACCGTCATGTCGGCACCGGCCACCGCGAAGGCCACCTGGTTGACCACCTCGGGGATCACCGGGTTCACCTTGCCGGGCATGATGCTGGATCCCGCCTGCATGGCCGGAAGGTTGATCTCGCCGAACCCGGCCTGAGGACCGGACGACAGCAGACGCAGGTCGTTGCAGATCTTCGAGAGCTTCATCGCGTTGCGCTTCAGAGTCGAGGAGAACGACATGAAGGATCCCGTGTCACTGGTCGCCTCGACGAGGTCGGCAGAGGTGACGAGGTCGAGCGACGTGATCTCGCGCAGGTGCTTCAGCACGGCGGGCGCGTAGTCGACGTGGGTCGTGATGCCCGTGCCGATCGCGGTGGCCCCCATGTTGATCTCGAACATGAGAGAGGCGTTCTCGGTGAGGCGGGTGTGGTCGAAGCCGAGAGTCGAGGCGAACCCGTGGAACTCCTGGCCGAGGGTCATCGGCACGGCGTCCTGCAGCTGCGTGCGCCCGACCTTCAGAACGTCGTGGAACTCGTGCGACTTGTTCAGGAACGACACTCGCAGCAGGTCGAGTTCCTCGAGCAGCGAGCGGAGGGTCAGCGAGAGACCGATCTTGACGGCAGTCGGGTAGACGTCGTTGGTCGACTGGCTGCGGTTCGTGTGATCGATCGGCGAGAGGAACGCGTAGTCGCCCTTCTCGCGCCCGGCGAGTTCGAGGGCGATGTTGGTGATGACCTCGTTGGCGTTCATGTTCGTCGAGGTGCCGGCGCCGCCCTGGATGACGCCCACGGTGAACTGGTCGTGGAACTCCCCGTCGATGACGCGCTGAGCCGCGCGGTCGATCAGATCGGCGCGCTCGGCGTCGAGGACCCCGATCTCGCGGTTGGCGCGGGCGCTGGCCTGCTTGACCATCGCGAGGGCGACGATGAGGTCGGGGTAGACCGAGATCGGTCGCTTCGTGATGGGGAAGTTCGCGTCGGCTCGGGCAGTGTGGATCCCCCAGTACGCGTCGGCGGGAATCTCCATGCTCCCGAGCGAATCGGTCTCGGTACGGGTGAGGGCAGGCGCGGCAGAAGCCATGTCACATCCTTGTGGGTAGTGGCGAGTGTGTGGTGCGGGGGATGCTTCCAGTCTACGCCCGCCTGCATGCGCCGCCAGGGATACGACGCCGGCTCAGCGTTTGCGCGAGAACGCTTCGAGTCGCTCGTCCGGGCTGAGCGCAGCCATCTTCGCGAGCCACCTCTCGGAGAAGAAGTCTCCGGTGGGCGCGTCGGTCACCGGCACGACCGTGTGCGTGATCGTGTCAGGCCTCACATGCACGATCTCGAACGCCTGCGCCGCATCCATCCCGTTGACGTCCGCCGCCGGTCGCGCGACGTTCATCGTGTAGCAGGTGGCCGACGAGACGCTCACCGGCACTCCGGCGAAAGTGCCGTGCGACGAGTAGTGCAGATGCCCCGCGAGGATGCCCCGCACGTCGCTCCCCCGGATCACCTCGGCGAGTTCGTCCTGGTGCCTCAGCTCGAGGATGTCGAACAGCGGAAGATGACTCGGCAGCGGTGGGTGATGCATCGCGAGAAGGGTGCCGTGCGGGGCCGGCTCTTCGAGCACCTCCGACAGCCACGCGAGCTGCGCCTCGTCGAGATCGCCGTGGTGCCAGCCCGGCACGCTCGTGTCGAGGGCGATCAACCGCAGCCCGTCGAGGTCCCAGACGCCCGTCACCGGTTCCTGCGTGGGCTCGCCGCCGAGCAGCTCGGCGCGCAGCGCGGGGCGCTCGTCGTGATTGCCCGCCACCCAGACGACGACCGTTCCCAGCTCGTCGGCGACCGGCTCGACGGCGGCGCGAAGACGGCGATAGGCATCGCGCTCGCCGAGGTCTGCCAGGTCTCCGGTGACGAGGATCGCATCCGGGTGCGGGTGCACGGCGCGGATCGCCTCGAGAGTCCGCGCGAAGGTGGTCTCGACGTCGTAGCGCCCGCCGAGACGTGCGCCGCCGGCGAGGAAGTGCGGATCGCTGACGTGGATGATGACGTGGGAGGCGGGCTGATGGCGACCGAAGACGTACTCGCTGTCGGAATGCTCTGACATGCTCTCAGCCTAGGCCGCACTCCGACACCGGATCGGCGAGGGCCTCCACGTCACCTGTAGTAGTCGCGATAGGGTTCTCGGATGGCGAAGAACGAGACCCGAAGACGGCTCATCGCGGATGCCGGACTCGCCGTGCTCGCCGCAGACGGCTCGCGCGGGCTCACCCACCGCGCGGTCGACAGCGCCGCCGGGGTTCCGACAGGGACCACGTCC
>NZ_JAGGPD010000630.1:0-984 GCF_018613995.1 Microbacterium sp. ISL-103
CAGTCGACGACGACCGGCGCGTGGTCGCTCCAGCGCTGGTCGTAGGCTGCCGCCCGGGCGACGTGATAAGCCGACACGCGCTCCGCGAGGGCGGGGGTCGCCAGGTGATAGTCGATCCGCCACCCCGAGTCGTTGTCGAAGGCCTGCCCGCGCATCGACCACCAGGTGTACGGCCCCTCGACCTCGCCGTGGAACGTTCGTCCGACATCCACCCAGCCGAGACCGGTGCCCGTCGTGCCGTCGACGCCGTCGACCGGCTGGCCCGCTGCGCCGAGGAATCTGTCGAAGTAGGCGCGCTCGCGAGGCAGGAAGCCGGCCTTCTTGCGGTTGCCGCGCCAGTTCTTGATGTCGAGTTCGCGGTGGCCGACGTTCAGGTCGCCGGTCACGAGGGCGAGGGCGTCGTCGTCCTGTCCGAGTTCGGCGAGCCGCGTGCCGAACGCGTCGAGGAACTTCCACTTCTCGTCCTGTTTGGGGGTGTCGGCCTCGCCGCTGTGCACGTACGCGCTGACGACCGTGAGGGGCCTGTCGCCGATGAGGAAGTCGGCTTCGATCCAGCGACCCTTCGAGTCGAAGTCGGAGTCCCCGAACTCGGTGCGTGAGGCGGTCGCCGGGATGCGGCTGGCGATCGCGACCCCGGCGCGGCCCTTCGCCGTCGCCTCGTCGTGCACGAAGGTCCACCCGGGAAGCGCCGCTTCGAGGTGCTCGTCCTGCCCGCGAACCTCTTGCAGGGTCAGGATGTCGACATCGGCGGCGTCGAGCCAGCCGCTCATGCCGTTGCGAGCCGCCGCTCGGATCCCGTTGACATTGACCGTGGCGATACGCAGGTGAGGCATGATTCCAGCCTAACGAGCGCCACCGACATCCTTCGACCGCTGCAGCTCGGCCAGAAGCCTCTGGGCGAGAGGCGAGGTCGAATCGACGGGCGGGGGGGCGGATGCCCCGAGCACTGCGAGCTGGTGCTCGGCTGTGCGCACCGCCCTGTCG
>NZ_JAGGPD010000630.1:1029-1374 GCF_018613995.1 Microbacterium sp. ISL-103
GACTGCAGCGGCAGATCGCGGTCCTGTGCGGTGACGGCGATCCACGAAGAGGCCACCAGCATCACCACCCCGTTCACGCGGAACCAGAGCAGCAGTCCGATGAAGATGGCGAAGGTGGCGAGAAGAGGATTGGTGGGCGTGTAGCTCAGAAGGAACCCCGCGCCGTACTGGAGGACGGTCATGGCGGCACCGCCGAGGATCGCGCCGGGCCAGATGGTGCTCCAGTGCAGCGTCGTGCCGGTGAGGAAGCGGACCATCGCGGCCAGCGCGGTCGACAGCAGCACGAACGAGACCACGACCGTGCCGCTGCGGATGCCGAGGTTGAGCGCATCCGACCCGGAATCC
>NZ_JAGGPD010000631.1 GCF_018613995.1 Microbacterium sp. ISL-103
CCCGTCGTGCCGATCTCCTGCTCGAGCCAGGGCGCGTGGTCGCGTCCGACGGCGTGATGATGGCTGATGGTGCCTCCGTTCCCGAGGATCGTATCGTTCGTCCGCGATTTGATCCCCTGCCAGAGCTCGAGCGGGTTCGATCGGATGCCGGCCAGAACCGTGAAGTACAGTGACGCGCCCGTCGGATAGACATGCGACACGTGACACATCACGTAGGACTTCGCTCCGTGCTCGGCGAACCCCTCGCGAAGGGCGGTCGAGACAGCCGACTTGAGCGCGTGCAGATTCGACCATGTCGTCGCCGTCTCGAGCGTCTCGCAGAAGACCCCGGCATCGAGAAGTGAATCTCGAAGGTACGGCCCGTCGAAGCGACCGGCGAGCCAGTCCTCAGCGGCCTCCTCTCTCGACGATGCTCCCCCCGCCCCCGACAGCAGCGCGGATGCGCGTGCGCGACGCCCTGCGATGCCCTCCCCCTCGTACACGGTGACGATGCTCGCGCCCTTCGCGAGCGCCTTGCCGATCCTTCCGACCTGGGCGAGACTCACCGCGGTCTCCGCTTCGTCGGAGAGACGGATGACCGTCGGCCCTCCGCCGTGCTGCGCGACCTGCCGAAGCCCCTCGAGACCATGAGCGAAATCGGGGAACGTCCACGATTCGAGCAGTCGCTCGCGCGGCACCGGATGCACGCGCAGCCGAACCTCGGTGATCACCCCGAATATCCCCTCCGAGCCCAGGAACACGCGGATGAGGTCGGGACCGGCTGCGGAACCGGGAGAGCGCCCGAGATCCAGATCCCCCGTGGGCGTGGCCACCCGGATACCGGTCACCATCGTGTCGAACCGGCCATGACCTGCGGAGTTCTGACCCGACGAGCGGGCAGCCGCGAATCCGCCGATCGTGGCGTACCGGAAGCTCTGCGGGTAATGGCCGAGCTCGTACCCGTGCGCGCCCAGCATCGCCTCGGCATCCGGCCCGCTCGTACCGGCGGCCACCACCGCCTCGCCACTGATCTCGTCGAGGCGGATGAGGCCCGAGAGTCGACGCAGGTCGAGGCTG
>NZ_JAGGPD010000632.1 GCF_018613995.1 Microbacterium sp. ISL-103
GATGAGCGGAGCGTGCCGATACGAGCCGCGGAGCGGGAAGAGAGCTGCGGGGAGTGCCGGCCTGCATCCGCAGCAGGTCGCCCAACGCCATTCCGACGGCTCCCGCCGCTCGTTGCCGAGCTGTCACGGTCGGCGTGAACGGCAGAAGCTGCGCCAGCGGGCGGATGAGATGCGGGGCGATGACCGTCATGAGCAGGTGCCGTTCGCGCGCGCTCTCCCTCGCCGTCGCCACGTCTCCGGTGGCGAGATAGCGCAGGCCACCGTGCACGAGCTTCGAACTGAAGCGGCTCGTGCCGAAGGCGAGATCCTCGCCTTCGATAAGAACGACGCTGAGGCCTCGGGATGCGGCATCGAGCGCCACTCCTGCTCCGGTGATGCCTCCGCCGACCACGAGCACGTCGACCGTCTCATCGGCCGCGCGGGTGATCTCGACGGCCCGACGCGCGACGTTGAGGTCGGGGGAGTGCGTGATCACGGCCGGAGCAGTCCGTCGAGCGCTGTGCGAAGCTCGCGCTCCCACGACTCCTCGGAGATGAGCTCCGAGACCGTACCGTGCGACAGCACCGCCGACTGGGCGACGAGCAGCAGCATCACCGCGATCTCCTGCGGTGCACCGAGACGAACCGTGCCACCCTGCTGACCCTCGTGGATCGCTCTGGCCAGCCAACGCAGGATCATCCGCTGACTCGACCCCACACGATGCAGCGTGTAGCGCATGAAGACCTCGGGCTCATCGGCGAGGAGACGGCTGTACACCGCGTCAGAGCGGAACAGCGAGGAGAACCGCAGCACGTCGTCGACGAGGGAGCGGCGGTTGCTCGCGTGCGTGGGGAACTGCTCGATGATTCTCGTCACCCGGCGCAGCAGAGCCGCCCGCACCACATCGTCGGCATCGGTCCAGCTCCGGTAGATGGTCGGACGGCTGCGTTCCGCCCGCCGCGAGAGCGCGGCGACCGTGACTCCATGGACGCCGCGTCGCCTGATCAGTTCGTCGGCCGCATCGAGGATGCGCGCCTGGGTGACATCCCACTGAGGCGAGGTCTCGAGGGGATCGATTGCGATTGCTTGACGTTGTTCCATGTTATGTCACACTGTAACGCATGAGCCAGCAGAACGGCAGCGAGGCCGCGCACGCGCAGATGCGATGGAACGGCTGGGGCGACCCCGCAAAGGCGAAAGACCTGCCCCCCGCGGTTCGCGCACTCCTGCCGCTACTTCTCGGCCGCATCCGCAAGCCCGCAGGGTCCACGGACCTGAGTTACGTTCGAATCGACGCGTCATCTCTGCACGACGACGACATCGCGGCCTTCTCCGCCGTCGTCGGCGCCGACCACGTGGACCTCTCAGCCGAGGCGCGGATACGTCACTCGGGCGGCCGCTCGACCCCGGATCTGCTGCGAAGGCGGCGCACCGAGCAGCCGTCGCCGGATGCCGTCGTGCTGCCCGGAAGCCACGATGAGGTGGCGCGGTCGCTCGTCGTCGCCGCAGACCGGGGCATCGCGGTGATCCCGTTCGGCGGCGGGACGAGCGTCGTCCGCGCCCTGGATCCGGAACGAGGTGCGCACCGCGCGGTGATCAGCCTCCACCTGCG
>NZ_JAGGPD010000047.1 GCF_018613995.1 Microbacterium sp. ISL-103
AGACCGCCGACCTCGCCCGGCTTCGGGAGGGGGAGCTGCGACGCCCGGTCGCTCTCGTGGTCGTGTTCCTGGCCGTGGGCCTTCTCGCATGGGATTCGCTCACGGGTGCGATCTTCGGTAGTGCCGCAGCCGTGACCGGGATCGAGGCACTGTCGTGGATCGCGATGCTCGTGACCTATGCGGGCGCCTTCGTGATGGCCATTTACGCGGGCCACTACCTGGGCTCGAAGCCCTATGCGATGGCGACCCTCGCGGTCCTCGGGATGCTCGCCGCACGTGTGGTGATCCTCATGGTGACTCTCGCATCGATCGGCGCGCCGGATCTGATTCCGTACTACCTCGCGGCGATGCTCCTGCACGTGCTCACACTGGGTGTCGTCCTGCTCGGCGTCTTTGTGGGCCGACGCCGTCAGCCGCGTTTCGTCGCCGAGAAGGCGGCCCGATTGGACGCCGCACTCCACGGCTCGAGGAGGGATGCGCCTGGTGGCGCCGGTGGCGCGGTCGGCGCTGCGATCGCGCCACCGGAAACAGCACCGAACACACCGGGGCCGACGGACCCGACGTCCGGTCCCTCGTAAGACTCTCATCAACTCCTTCGGCGCAGACATCCGTTCAGGTGTCCACAGTCGTTCCCGTCGACGTCGCCCCCTGCGGTGACCGTGTCGCGCTTGCTTCCGAAGGCCGCGGATGGTGCACTGAGAGGTCGGGAACTACAGAGGGGACGACGCCATGCGCCGGAAGACCGAGAAGCAGCTGCTGAGGCACACCTCTGAGACGCCGCCGGCACAGCCGAAGACCGCAGCTGCGGCGATCGCCCGCATCAACCCCTTCATGTTCGGTCTGCTGGGCGCTCTGGGTGTGCTCGTCGCATTGATGCTCGGCGGCATCGTCAATCAGCTCGCGACAGTGCTGGTCTATATCGGCGTGGCGATCTTCCTGGCACTCGGGCTCGACCCGATCGTCTCGTTCATCGAGCGAAAGCTCCCCCGCCCGGCGGCCGTCGCGATCGTCGTCTCCGTCGTCATCCTCGCGTTCGCGGGAATCATCCTGGCCATCGTGCCTCTGCTCGTCGAACAGATCACCAACCTGATCCAGGATGGCCCGAAGATGGTCGAGGACTTCATGGCCAGCGCGTGGTTCAAGGATGTGAGCGAGCAGTTCGGCTCCACCTTCGACGACGCGGCGCAGGGCGTGCTGAGCTTCGTCCAGGACCCGGGCAACATCCTGAACATCAGCGGCGGGGTGTTCGCGGTCGGCGCCGGCATCGCCGGCGGCTTCACCGGCGTCACCATCGTTCTCATCCTGACCCTGTACTTCATGGCGTCCCTTCGCAGCATGAAGCGCGTCGCAGTGCGCTTCGTCCCCTCGTATCAGCGGGAGACCTTCGGAGGGCTCCTGGAAGACGTCTCCGGCGCCGTCGGCCGCTATGTGATGGGACAGGCCAGCCTCGCGCTCATCAACGGCATCCTGAGCCTCATCGTGCTGAGCATCATCGGCGCACCGGTGCCCGCGCTGCTCGCGCTGATCGCCTTCATCGGGTCGATGATCCCACTCGTCGGAACGCTGAGCGCATCGATCATCAACTCGCTGATCTGCCTCATCGTCAGCCCGGTCACCGCGCTCATCGCGTTCGGCTACTACCTCGTCTACATGCAGATCGAGGCATACGTGCTGTCGCCGCGCATCATGAACAAGGCGGTCGCCGTGCCCGGGGCGCTCGTGGTGATCGCCGCGGTCGCCGGCGGGGCGCTCGGAGGCATCCTCGGGGCGCTCGTCGCGATCCCCGTGGCCGCCAGCGTCATCATCATCGTGCAGAAGGTCGTCTTCCCGACGCAGGACAGCAAGGTCGTCCCGCCGGGAACCCTCAGCGAACGATGAGGGCGGCGGGCTGGACCCGCACCGAGAACTTCGAGACCTCGCCGACCTCTTCACCGTCGATCTCGAAAGCCAGAGGCGACGACAGCTCGACCGTCGCCTTCTCCGCCGAGATGTGGCGCGTGGACTCGCTGCTCACCGCCTCGTCGACGCTTCCGAGGATGCGACGGATGCCGTTCTCCCAGACGAACGTGCGCACGGTGTCGAGCCACTGCAGCGGTCCGTTGGCGCTCACCAGCAGCATGTCGAGCAGACCGTCGTCGAGAACCGCATCGGGAAGCAGGCGGATGCCGCCCTGCACCATCCCGCAGTTGCCGATCAGCATGGTGTGGCCGCGCAGCTCCTGCGCATCGCCGTCGTCGAGCGTGACCGTGATGTCGGTCATCTCGGTGCCCGCGAGTGCGCGACCCATCGCCTCGACGTAGGCGAGCCAGCCCGCCTTGTCTTTGAGGTCGTCGTCGGTCTCGACGAGCATCTGCGCATCGATTCCGAAGCCGACCATCACGACGAACACGTGTTCGGTGCCGTCCAGGTCGACCCAGCCGATGTCGATCTTCCGCGGTTCGCCGTCGCGGACACGCTTCAGGGCCGCCGGGATGTTGTTGAGAGGGATCTCGAGGTTGCGGGCCAGCAGGTTGCCGGTGCCCTGCGGGACGATTCCGAGAGCCGTCTCGGTGCCCGCGAGCGCTTCGGCCACGGCTCGGACCGTGCCATCGCCCCCGACCGCCACCACGACGTCGCAGCCGGCCTCGACGGCCTGGGCCGCCATTCCCCGACCGGGATCGTCGACGCTCGTCTCCCACCATTCGACATCCGAGGTGAATGTGTCGGACACGGTGGTGCGCAGCTTGCCCTCATCGATTTTCGAGGGGTTCCAGATCACACCGAGCTTCGAGATCGTCATGCGCTCAGCCTGAGCGACGGGCAGGGGAAAAGCAAACGACGCGCCCACCCCTTGACTCGCAGCTCACCGCCTACCCGTAGAAGAGCTGCTCGAAGGCTCTGCGCGCACGCCGGGTCACTCCGAGATAGTCGTCGTCGAGCACGCTCGCCGACCGGTCGGGGTAGCCCAGCAGGCGACCGATGGCGTCGAGAGCCCGCGGGTCGGTCGGAAGCACGTCGCTGGTCTTGCCCGTGTACAGCGTGATCGCCGACCGCAGCCGACTCGACAGAAGCCAGGCGGCTCGCAGAAGATCAGCGGATTCGGCGGGCACGAAGCCCGCCTCGACGGCCGCCTCGAGTGCCGTGAGCGTCGAGGTGGTGCGCAGCGCCGGCACGTCGTGGGCATGCTGCAGCTGGAGCAGCTGCACCAACCACTCGACGTCGCTCAGCGTGCCGGGGCCGAGCTTCAGATGACGGCGCGGATCCACGCCCTGAGGCAGCCGCTCGCCCTCGACTCGCGCTTTGATGCGCTTGATCTCGCGAGTCCCCTGCAGATCGATCTCGACCGGATACCGGATGCTGTCGGCGAGGGCCGTGAACTTCTCGATGAGCGTGGCGCTGCCGGCCACCCCTCGGGCCCGGAGAAGAGCCTGAGCCTCCCACGAGAGCGACCAGCGGCGGTAATACTCCGCATACGCGTCGATCGAGCGCACGATGGCCCCGTTGCGCCCCTCCGGGCGCAGATCGGCGTCGAGGTCGAGGGGCACCCGGTGATCGGTGAGGTGCTCGCGGAGGCCCGCGACGATCCGCGTGGCGAGTCCCTGCGCGCGCTGAGGATCGACGCCGTTCGCGTCGTAGACGTAGAGGATGTCGGCGTCCGAGCCGAAGCCCAGTTCCGCTCCCCCGAAACGGCCCATCCCGATCACCGCGAAATCGAGGGCCTCGTCGTCGACCGGGACGATCTCGCGACGGACCGCGCGCAGCGCCGCCTGGATCGTGGCGTCGGTGATCTCGGTGAGCGAGGTCGCGACCTGCTCGATCGAGAGCACATCGAGCACGCCGCCCATCGCCGTGCGCAGCAGCTCGCGCCGTCGCAACGCCCTGACCGCCTGCAGCGCGTCGCCCACATTGCGGTGGCGTGTCTGGATCGCTCTGGCCTCTTCGTCGAGTGCGGCGCCGCTTCGGGGCCGCAGCAGGTCGCTGCTGTCGAGCCAGGCGACGGACTCGGGGATCCACTCCATGAGCTCGCCGACGTAGCGCGACGACGACAGGAGCCTCGTCAGGCTTTCGGCGGCACCCGATGAGTCGCGCAGCATCCGAAGGAACCACGGAGTATCGCCGAGCCGCTCGCTGATGCGCCGGAACGCGATCAGCGCGTAGTCCGGATCGCTGCCGTCGGCGAACCAGCGCACCATCACCGGCATGAGGTGCCGTTGGATGGTCGCCTTGCGGCTCAGCCCCGTCGTGAGCGCACCGATATGACGGAGCGCCCCGGCAGGGTCGCGGAATCCGATGGCCATGAGCCGGTCGTGCGCCTGTTCGGTCGACAGCGTGCGCTCTTCCTCCGGCAACGACGCGACGGCGCTGAGCAGCGGACGATAGAACAGCCGGGTATGGATGTCGCGCACTTCGCGCCGCACGCTCTCCCACCGCGCCCAGATCGCCTCGCCCGAGTCGCCGAGGCCGGTGCTGCGCGCGAGCACGCGCAGGCCCGCAGGCGTGCGGGGCATCAGGTGGGTGCGACTGAGCTCGCGCAGCTGCAGTCGATGCTCCATGAGCCGCAGCACGCAGTAGTCGTCGGCGAACGATGCGGCCTCCGCCCGACCGATGTAGCCGCCCTCGACCAGAGCGTCGAGGCTCTCCAGCGTCCCCCTCGTGCGCAGACGCGGGTCGGTGAGGCCGTGCACCAGCTGCAGGAGCTGCACCGTGAACTCGATGTCACGCAGACCCCCGGAGCCGAGTTTGAGCTGGTAGGGAGCATCCTCGGGATCGATGTGCTCCATGACCCGCTCGCGCATGCGCTGCACGCTGTCGACGAAGTTCTCGCGCGCGGCACTGGAGAAGACCTTCGGCTGCACGGCGGCGATGTACTCGGCCCCGAGCGCGGCGTCTCCTGCGAGCGGCCGCGCCTTGAGGAGCGCCTGGAATTCCCAGCTCTTGGCCCAGCGGTCGTAGTACGCCAGATGCGAGCCGAGCGACCTTACCAGGGCGCCCTGCTTGCCCTCGGGTCGCAGCGCCGCGTCGACCTCCCACAGGGGCGGCTCGACCTCGATGCCGCTCAGCCCGCGCATCGTCTCTCGGGCGAGGCGCGTGGCGATGTCTATCGCGCGCGCTTCCGACACGATCTCCTCGTCGGTCGTGCCGCCGACGAAGATGACGTCGACATCGCTGACGTAGTTGAGCTCGCGTGCTCCGGCCTTGCCCATGCCGATGACCGCGAGCTGAGTCGCCGCGACCTGCTCTCGGTTCACGGTGTCGGCGAGCCGGCATCGGGCGATCGCGAGCGAGGCCTCGAGCGCCGCCCCGGCGATGTCCGCCAATGCCGCTGCCACATCGGCGACGATGCGCACGGGGTTGTGCACGGTCAGGTCGATGGCTGCGATCGCGGCGAGGTTGCGCCGATAGGCGACGCGCAGGGTGACCACCGCGGCGTCATCACCTGACTCGGCGAATCCCTCGCTCGCGCCGACCGCGTCGAGCATGCGCCCCCGCAGCTCGTCCGCGGTGGGGAGCTCGGTCGACTGGTCACCGAGCACCGCGATCTCGGTCGGATGCCGCAGGAAGAAGTCGGCGAACCCCTGGGAGGCGCCGAAGACCCGCCACATCCGCCTGCGTGCTCGTGGATCTGCGAACAGCGCCGCGATCGGAACCGCATCGCGGCGCGCGACCCGGAGCATCCCCTCGACCGCCGCATCGGGATCAGCGGCGTCCGCCTCGCTGAGCAGCAGAGAACGCTCGACGCCGATCAGCGTCGCGAGTTCGGTGAGGTTCGCGGCGGCCTCGCTGAGTTCGGCGAAACCGAGCCTGGCCAGGGCGGAGAGGGAGACGGAGTCGTCCGAACGGGCCATGCGCGACCCTCAGAGAAGCTCGAGGTTGTTCTTCAGCTCGAGCGGCGTGACCTGGCCGCGGTAGGCCTCCCACTCCTTGCGCTTGTTGAGAAGCACGTAGTTGAAGACCGACTCCCCGAGGGTCTCGGCGACGAGCTCGGAGCTCTCCATGTACTCGAGCGCGTGGTCGAGGCTGGCCGGCAGTGCCGAATAGCCCAGAGCGCGACGCTCGGCGTCGCTGAGCGACCACACGTTGTCTTCGGCCTCGGGAGGCAGCTCGTACTCCTCTTCGATGCCCTTGAGGCCCGCGGCGAGCATGAGCGCGTACGCGAGGTACGGGTTCGCCGCCGAGTCGAGGGCGCGGTACTCGACCCGCGAGGATCCGCCCTTGTTGGGCTTGTACATCGGCACCCGGACGAGGGCTGAGCGATTGTTGTGACCCCAGGTGACGAAGCTCGGGGCCTCGTCGCCGCCCCAGAGCCGCTTGTACGAGTTGACGAACTGATTGGTCACCGCCGCCATCTCGTTCGCGTGGCGCAGCAGCCCGGCGATGAAGTGACGACCGGTCTTGGAGAGCTGGTACTTGGCGCCCTCTTCGTAGAACGCGTTGCGCTCGCCCTCGAACAGCGACATGTGGGTGTGCATGCCGCTTCCCGGGTGCCCGCTCAGCGGCTTCGGCATGAACGTCGCGTAGACACCCTGCTCGATCGCGACCTCTTTGATGACCGTGCGGAAGGTCATGACGTTGTCGGCCATGGTCAGCGCGTCGGCGTACCGCAGATCGATCTCGTTCTGGCCCGGCCCACCCTCGTGGTGGCTGAACTCGACCGAGATGCCGAGATCTTCGAGCATCCGCACCGAACGGCGACGGAAATCGTGCGCCGTGCCGCCGGGGACGTTGTCGAAGTATCCGGCGGAGTCGACCGGAACCGGCCCTTCCGGGCCGAACGACGAGGACTTGAGAAGGTAGAACTCGATCTCGGGGTGCGTGTAGAACGTGAATCCGGCGTCAGCGGCCTTCGCGAGGGTGCGCTTGAGCACGTGCCGCGGATCGGACACCGCGGGTCGGCCGTCGGGAGTCGTGATGTCGCAGAACATGCGCGCGGTCGGATCGATCTCGCCGCGCCACGGCAGGGTCTGGAACGTGGTGGGGTCGGGTTGGGCGAGCAGGTCGGACTCGTAACTGCGCGTGAGTCCCTCGATCGCGGAACCGTCGAACCCGATGCCCTCGGCGAAGGCGCCCTCGACCTCAGCCGGTGCGATGGCGACGGACTTGAGCGTGCCGATGACATCCGTGAACCACAGGCGCACGAACTTGACGCCGCGCTCTTCGATCGTCCGCAGGACGAAATCCCTCTGCTTGTCCACGGTCACTCGGCCTTGCCGATGCCGGCGTCCCAGCCGCTCTCGGCGGCTTCCTCCTCGGCCCAGGCGCGCGAGCGCTCCTTGAGCTTCTCGGGGGCACGGGATGCCTCGGCCTCCGTGTCGAAGGGCCCGACTCGATCGGCGGATGCGGAGATCATGCCGAACTCCACCTGACCGGTCTCCAGGTTGTACCAGTACTTCTCATCGCCGTTCGACATGGCAGATCCCCTTCATCACGTGGTGTCATCGATCCTACTGGCGCTGAGCGTGGTCGCTAAGCTAACCACCATGGCAAAAGCGATCGGCGTCGACATCGGCGGCACGGGTATCAAGGCAGGTCTGGTCGACCTCGAGCACGGCACCATGGCCTCGGACAGGGTGCGTGTGCCCACTCCTGAGGGCGCATCACCGGAGGACGTCCTGCAGGCCGTGAAGACGGTATTGAAGACGCTCGACGTCAAGGACAAGACTCTCCCCCTCGGCGTGGCGTTCCCGGCGATCGTCAAGCGCGGCAAGACGCTCTCGGCCGCCAACGTCTCGAAGGAATGGATCGACTTCGACGCCGAGCGGTTCTTCCGCGACGGGCTCGGGCGCAACATCGTCTTCGTGAACGATGCGGATGCCGCAGGTGTCGCGGAGGCCCGCCACGGCGCGGCGCGGGATGTACGCGGCTTCACGCTGCTGACGACCCTCGGCACGGGCATCGGCTCGGCGTTCCTGTACGACGGAGTCCTGCTGCCGAACACCGAGCTCGGTCACCTGAACTTCGGGGAGTACGAATCCGTCGAGACGTACGCGGCGACGTCGGCGCGCGAGCGCGAAGAGCTCAGCTGGGCGGAATGGGCCGAGCGCCTGCAGAAGTTCTACTCGCACATCGAGTTCCTGTTCAGCCCCGACCTGTTCGTGGTCGGCGGCGGCGTGTCGAAGAACGCCGGAGACTTCCTGCCGCTGCTCGACCTCAAGACTCCGATCGTGCCGGCGATCCACCGCAACAACTCGGGCATCATCGGCGCCGCATCGCTCGCAGGCGACTGACCGCCACACCACACCACACCACGACACGAAGAAGGCCCCGCTGGATCAGCGGGGCCTTCTCGATGTCTGGGCGAATGGGCCGACCTGTACGCCGGGTTCTGTTCCGGGGTTCTTCGCCCCTTCGACGGCCATCTCTCTCGGCGACACGTTGCCGTGGCACTCTAGCGGTCTACCCGAGGACTCGGCGAGCCGCGTCAACATCCTCTGTCTGACCTTGCTCCGGACGAGGTTTACCTGGCGGGCCATGTCACCATGGCCCCCGGTGGTCTCTTACACCACCCTTTCACCCTTACCCCTCGCGGGGCGGTCTGCTCTCTGTGGCACTTTCTCGCGGATTGCTCCGGGTGGGCGTTACCCACCGTCCTGCCCTGAGGAGCCCGGACGTTCCTCGGTGCGGTCACCCGCCACGCGGCCGTCCAGTCGACCCATTCGCATGCCCAGTCTACGACCAGGCCCGATCACTTCTCTGCGGACTCCGCGATGCGCAGATCGAGTGGCACGTCGATCGGGAATCCCCCGAAGAGGCGACGCGTGGCGACGGCTGCCGCGTCGCGCACCGCGTCGGCTGCGGCCTCGGCCTGCTCGGCGGGGACATGCAGGATCACCTCGTCGTGCAGGAAGAAGGCCAGATGCGCGCGGGAGCGGAACACCGCGGATGCCGGCGCCGGGCGTTCCGCGTCCGGCAGGCTCTGCAGGCGATGCCGGATCTCGGCGAGCCAGATCAGCGACCATTCGGCCGCCGTGCCCTGCACCACGAAGTTGCGGGTGAAACGGCCCCAGTCGCGTGCGCGGCGGCGGGCGAGCGCGACGGCGGTCGGAGCCGCGTCGGCGTCTGTGGCGGCCGCCTGCATCGCCCCCCACTCGGTCGACGGGCGCGGAGACGGGCGTCCGAGCCCGGTCGAGACGCCTCCCCCGCCTTCGCCGAATCGCGCCGCCCTGTCGACCCGCGCCATCCCCCGCG
>NZ_JAGGPD010000633.1 GCF_018613995.1 Microbacterium sp. ISL-103
GGGGGAAACCGTTCACCGTCGCGCTCGATATCGCCTCCGCCGGCGCCGCGACCCTCACCATCACAAGCGGGGTGGTGGCTTTCCTCACCTTCCTGTCGTCATTCAATCCGCAAGTGAGTCTGAACGCCGAGTTCGGTGCGCAATTGGGCCGCTTTCTTCTCGACACGGAGCTGGGACGATCATGGCTTATCACCGTGATCCTCGCCTCGGTCGTGACAGTCCTCGCATTCGCTGTTCGCAGCAATGGGGCGGTGATGTTCACGACCGTGCTCGCGATCATCAGCCTGATACCCATGGCCACCCAGGGTCATTCGGGTGAGCTCGCCAACCACGATCCCGCGGTCATGTCCCTCGTCCTGCACGTCATTTCAGCAGCGATATGGCTCGGCGGTCTCATCCTGCTCGTCGCCGCGCGACCCATCAGCTCTCCGCACGAACTCGAGAACCTGCTCCGCCGGTACTCGACGGTGGCACTCATCGCGTTCATCGGCGTCGCCATCTCGGGATTCGCGCGGGCGCTCACGGCCCTCGGCCGGTGGGAAGACGTGGCCTCACCGTACGGCATCATCCTCTTCACAAAGATCGGCGCGCTTTTGGTCATGGGCGTCCTCGGTGCCGCCTACCGCCGCCGACTCATCGCAAAGGCCAACGAGGGCCGTGGCGCCTTCTGGATGATCGTGAGCGTCGAACTCGGCTTCATGGGTGTCGCGAGCGGTGCCGCCGCCGCCCTCGCCCGCACCGCCGCCCCCGCCGATACGATCACGCCGCCGCAAAACACCGCCGCGGAGATCCTCACCGACGCGCCCGTCCCGATCGAACTCACCCTGCAGAGATGGTTCACGGCGTGGAGCCCCGACCTCCTCTGGGTGCTCGTCGCCAGTTTCGGAATCGTCATCTACCTCGTCGGCGTCCGACGCGCACGGCGCCGCGGGAATCCGTGGCCAGCCAGGCGGACGATCAGCTGGATTGCCGGGATGGGGGCGCTTCTGTGGACGACCAGTGGCCCGCTCGCAGCCTACGACGACTCGCTCATCAGTATGCGATTCCTCTCCGTCCCTCTCCTCGGCCTCGCCATCCCATTGCTCCTCGTCTTCGCGGCGCCGATCACACTCGCAACCTTGGTCATCTATGCACGGGACGATGGAAGCCGAGGACCGCGCG
>NZ_JAGGPD010000634.1 GCF_018613995.1 Microbacterium sp. ISL-103
GGCGGATGCTCTCGCCGCCAAGCTCACCGAGCGCGTGGCGCAGCTGCGCATCGGCCCTTCGCTCGCAGCCGACGTCGACTACGGTCCCCTCGTCACACGCGCCGCGGTCGAGCGGGTCGAGGGGTACATCCAGCAGGGAGTCGACGAGGGGGCGACGCTGCTCGCCGACGGTCGCGGATTCACGGTCGAGGGGCACGAGCAGGGGTTCTACCTCGGACCGACGCTGTTCGACCACGTCACCACCGACATGGCGATCTACCGCGAGGAGATCTTCGGCCCGGTGCTCGTGATCGCACGCGCCGCCGACTACGAAGAGGCGCTGCGCATGGCATCCGAGCATGAATACGGCAACGGCGTCGCGATCTTCACGCGCGACGGCGATGCCGCCCGCGACTTCGCCGCACGGGTCGAGGTGGGGATGGTCGGCGTGAACGTGCCGATCCCCGTGCCGATCGCGTATTACACGTTCGGCGGCTGGAAGCGCAGCGGATTCGGCGACCTCAACCAGCACGGTGCCGACGCGTTCCGCTTCTACACGAAGACCAAGACGGTCACGAGCCGCTGGCCGTCGGCGGGCATCCGCGACGGCGCGAGCTTCGTCATCCCGACCATGCACTGATCCGCCGCGACATCCCACAAGGAACCACGATGACCATGACCACAGTCACCACCACCGCCGAAGAACGCGAGGCGATCCTCGATGCCGTCCGCGAGTTCGCCGAGACCGAGCTCGCCCCGTTCTCAGCCGAGCGCGACGAGAAGCACATCTTCCCCCGCGAATCCCTGGGCAAGGCCGGCGAACTCGGGCTCGGCGGCATCTATGTGCGCGAGGACTTCGGCGGCACAGGACTCAGCCGCTCCGACACCGTCGCGATCTTCGAAGAGCTCGCGAAGGGCGATCCGGCGGTCGCCGCGTACATCTCGATCCACAACATGGTGGTGTGGATGATCGACACCTACGGCGACGACGCGCAGCGCGGCCGCTGGCTGCCCGAGCTCACCGCGATGCAGGAGTTCGGCGGCTACTGCCTGACCGAGCCGGGAGTCGGGTCCGACGCCGCGAACGTCGCCACGAGTGCGGTGCGAGACGGAGACGACTATCTGCTCACGGGCGTGAAGCAGTTCATCTCGGGTGCGGGTGAGGCCGCGGTCTACGTCGTCATGGCGCGCACGGGCGAGCCGGGAGCCCGCGGCATCAGCGCGTTCCTCGTGCCGGGCGATGCCGAGGGGCTGAACTTCGGCGCCCCCGAGAAGAAGATGGGCTGGCACGCGCAGCCCACTCGCCAGGTCATCCTCGACGGCGTCCGCATCCCGGCATCCGGCATGCTCGGCGACGAGGGCCGTGGCTTCGCGATCGCGATGTCGGCGCTCAACGGCGGTCGTCTCAACATCGCGGCCTGCGCGCTGGGCGGGGCGAAATGGGCGCTCGACCGGGCGGTGCAGTACGTGCACGAGCGGGTCGCGTTCGGCGAGCCGCTGGCCGAGAAGCAGTCGATCCTGTTCGCGATCGCCGACATGCGCACCGATCTGCAGGCCGCGCGCCTCATGGTGCGCGACGGCGCATTGGCGGTCGACGAGCACGCCCCGGATGCGACGATGCGCTGTGCGATGGCCAAGCGCTTCGCGACCGATGCCGGATTCGACGTCGCCAACCGTGCGCTGCAGCTGCACGGCGGCTACGGGTATCTGCAGGACTACGGCATCGAGAAGGTCGTCCGTGATCTGCGCGTGCATCAGATCCTCGAGGGCACGAACGAGATCAGGAGACTCATCGTCGGCCGCGAGATGCTGCGACCGGCAGGATCCGCCTCCATGCGGAGCGCGTCATGACCGAGCCGCTGAAGACCCGCGTCGCGTTCCTCGGACTCGGCCACATGGGGCTCCCGATGGCGAAGAACCTGGTCGCGGCCGGGCACGAGGTGCACGGCTTCGACCTCGTTCCGGCGGCGATCGACGCGGCGAGAGCTGCCGGCATCCCGATCGCAGCCAGCGGAGCGGATGCCGTCGCCGACGCCGATGTGGTGATCACGATGTTCCCGGCGGGCAGGCACGTGATCGACGCGTACCGCACCGAGCTGCTCGCCGCCGCGCGCCCGGACACGCTGTTCATCGAGTCCTCGACGATCGCGGTCGACGAGGCCAGGGCCGCGCACGCCCTCGCCCTCGCCGCCGGGCACCGCAACGTCGACGCCCCCGTCTCGGGCGGAGTCGTCGGTGCCGAGAACGGCACGCTCGCCTTCATGGTCGGCGGATCGGACGAGGACTTCGCCGCGGCGCTTCCGGTGCTCGAGATCATGGGAAAGCGCATCGTGCACTGCGGGGGGCCGGGGCTCGGGCAGGCCGCGAAGGTCTGCAACAACATGGTGCTCGCGGTCTCGCAGATCGCGGTCGCCGAGGCGTTCGTGCTGGGGGAGCGGCTCGGGCTCGAGCACCAGGCCCTGTTCGATGTCGTCTCGCAGGCATCCGGTCAGTGCTGGTCGATCACGACGAACTGCCCCGTGCCCGGGCCGGTGCCGACGAGTCCGGCGAACCGTGACTACCAGCCGGGATTCGCCGGCTCTCTCATGGCCAAAGACCTCGGACTCGCGCTGCAGGCGATCGAGCAGACCTCCACCGACGCGAAGATGGGGCGCCTCGCCCAGCAGCTCTACGCCGACTTCGCTGCCGGCGAGGGAGCATCGAGGGACTTCTCGGGCATCATCACCGACATCCGCGATGCGCCGGTGTGACTGCCCCCGCCCCCGCCGCCAGTGCCCCCGCCCCCGTCCACCCTGTGCCCCGCCCCCGTCCACCGTGGCACGAATGCATGCTGAGATCACGGATGCAGGCTGGATCGGCGCATCCGGGCATGCAGGTGTGATCTGAGCATGCAGGTGACACCCGAGGACACGCGCGCGGCCGGATGACGCCGACCACCGCGCGACATACTGAGATGACC
>NZ_JAGGPD010000635.1 GCF_018613995.1 Microbacterium sp. ISL-103
CTCGGCCCGTGCAAGCCAGTGAGGGTCCTCGAAGACGATGCCCTGCATCTCCGCCATCGCCAGCACCTCCGCCTCGGTGCGAGCACGACGCAGCTCCACTCCGTCGGGAACCGCGACCTCTCCGGCGGGCAGCGCCGCCTCGCCGATCATGATCGACTCGGTGTCCTCCGGCACGAACCCCCGCGTGACGAGCGCATCGTGCAGACCAGGAGCGTGGTCGTGGCTTCGCGTCTTCCACTCCACGCTCGTGATGCCCGCGATGCCGCGGAAGTGCTCCAGTGCGCCGTCGACCAGCTCGGCCGCGCGCGCGGCATCCGCTCCGCCCAGGTTCGCGTACGACACGAACCCGCGGCCGCCCGGGAACACCGCGAGACGGATGGGCCCCATCGACGAGACGGCGAGTGCGTGAGTGGTCTCGGCATCGGTCCGGAGCTGTTCGTCGTAAGCGGCGAGGAGATTCAGACGCATGCGCTCATCCTCTCAGGGAAGCCGCCTCCTCCTCGGACTCCCGCGGTGCCGCCCTCGCTCACGACGAACGGGGGCCCGGCGATGCGCGCAGCTTCGCGACGGCCGAGGCCGCCGCCAGGCCGCACATGGCGAGGACCGCGACGATGAACCACACCCAGTCCACCTGGCCGAACACGATGCCGAGCGCCCAGCCGAACAGGCTCGATCCCGCGTAGTAGCCGAAGTAGTAGAGAGAAGACGCCTGTGCTCTGCTGTCGGGTCCTGCCGCCACCGGCGCCCACCCCGACGCCACCGCGTGCGCCCCGAAGAAGCCTCCGGTGAAGAGAAGCAGCCCGAGCAGCACGATCGGGGTGGCGTGAGCGAGCATCGCGGTCGCCCCCGCGGCCATCACGGCGATCGCGCCCAGCAGCACCGGGTATCGCCCGAAACGAGAGGCCAGAGAACCGGCCCAGGGCGACGAGACGGTGCCGGCGAGGTAGGCGAGGAAGAGCAGCGTCACCACCCAGGCAGGCAGCGCGAAAGGCGGCTCGGCGAGGTGGAATCCGAGGTAGTTGTAGACGGCCACGAATGCTCCCATGAGCAGGAAGCCCTGCGCGTACAGTGCGAGCTGACGCCCAGACCGCAGCGGCGCCAGCAAGCGTGTGAGCATCCCGGGTCCCGCGTCGTCACGGAATCGTCCGGGCACGAACCCCTGCGCCTTCGGGGTCAGCCACAGGAACAGCACGGCCGCCACCGCGCACAGCCCCGCGACCGTCCACATGCCCTCCCGCCACCCCGTCTGCTCGCCGACGATGCCGGACACGATCCGGCCGAGCAGTCCGCCCACTGTCGTTCCCGCGATGTAGCTCCCTGCTGCGGCGGCCGCGTTTCGCGGGCTGACCTCTTCACTCAGGTACGCGAGCGCGACCGCAGGCACCGCCCCGAGCGCGACTCCTTCGAGCAGGCGCAGCGTCAGCAGCATCTCCATCCCCGCACTGAGCGGGGCCAGGAGACCCAGCACGGTCGCCGTGAGCACACCGATCGCCATCGCCTGCACCCGCCCGATGCGGTCAGCCACCATCGACCAGGGGATGACGGCAGCAGCCAGCCCGAGCGTCGCCGCCGACACGCTGAGCGCGGCGCTCGCCGGCGAGATCCCGAGAGCTGTCGACAGCTGCGGCAGCACCGCCTGGGGCGAGTACAGCTGTGCGAAGGTCGCGATGCCGGCGAAGAACAGGCCGACGATCAGGCGGCGGTACGCGGGAGACCCTGGCGCGTGACCGGTGAAGGTCACGACCTGCGGATCCGCTCCCACAGAGCATCCGTCTGTGCGAGCGTCTGCGCCAAGGTGCCTGAGGTGTCGATGACCTCGTCGGCGATCGCCAGCCGTCGATCGTCCGAGACCTGGGCGTCGATCCGCTCCTGCGCGGCCCGTGCCGGCATCCCGCGGAGCTCCACGAGCCTGCGTCTGCGTTCGTCTGCCGGAGCATGGGCGACGACGATCAGATCCCAGGGGTCATCCACGCGCGCCTCGACGAGCAGTGGCACGTCGTACACGACCACGGCCTGGGGGTCTGCCGAGGCGGCTTCTTCGAAGCGTCGCTGCGACTCGGCCCGGACGGCCGGGTGCACGATCGCGTTCCGAGTGGCCAGCGCCGCCGGATCCCCGAAGCCCTTCGCTCC
>NZ_JAGGPD010000636.1 GCF_018613995.1 Microbacterium sp. ISL-103
GCAGGGCTCCGGTCAGCGCCTGACCGGCGAGGGCGAGCATGAACGCACCCGGGTCGAGCTGCTCGTAGCCCTCGGTGACCACCGGCGACACCGCGAGGGCGAGGCCGGCGCCCAGCATCGCACGGATGCGCATGGGGATCGTCCCATGGCTGAACGGAGGAGCGATCACCAGGAACGCGGTGATGCGCACGCAGGCGAGCGCCGTGGCCTCGAGCCAGGTGAAGTCGATGGGGATGTTCATCAGCCGCCGTTCAGGAGCGACGGGATCCTGGCGAACATCTCATTGCTGAAGGCGATCATCTCGGCGATCATCCAGTGGCCGCTCACGAGCAGCGCGATGCCGACGGCGACGAGCTTGGGCACGAACGAGATCGTCATCTCCTGCACCTGCGTGATCGACTGCAGCAGTGAGATCGCGAAGCCGACCACGAGCGCCGTGATCAGCAGGGGTGCGCACAGCTTGGCTCCGAGGATGAGCGCCGCCTGTCCGATGTCGATGACCGCTTCAGGATTCATCAGCCACCGCCGTTGTAGGACTGGATGAGAGCGGTGATGACCATGCCCCATCCGTCGATGAGCAGGAACAGGAGGATCTTGAACGGCAGCGAGATCATGACCGGCGGCAGCATCATCATTCCCATCGACATCAGGGCGCTGGCCACGACGAGGTCGATGACGAGGAACGGCACGAAGATGATGAAGCCGATGAGGAACGCGGCGCGCAGCTCGCTGATCATGAAGGCCGGGACGAGAGTCTGCAGCGGGATGTCGGCGGGGTCCGTCGGGTTCTCCATCTGCGCCGCGCGGTGCATCAGCGCGATGTCCTCTTCGCGCGTGTACGAGAGCATCCACTCGCGCAGCGGCTCCTGCGCGAGCTCGAAAGCGCGCCCGAAGTCGATCTGTCCGTCGGTGAACGGCGCGACGGCGACCGCGTTGATGTCGGTGAGCACGGGCCACATGATGAACAGGGTGAGGAACAGGCTGAGCCCTGCGAGCACCTGGTTCGGCGGGATCGACGGCAGCGAGAGGGCGTTGCGGGTCAGGGCGAGCACCACGAAGATCTTCGTGAAGCTCGACATCATGAGCAGCAGAGCCGGCGCGACGCTGAGGACGGTGATGCCCAGCAGCGTGACGATGCTGTCGGACGGCGCGCCGTTGATGCCGTTGATCGTCACCCCCTCGCCGTCGCCGGTCTCGGTCGGCAGCACCGCAGCGGCGGCGTGCGCACCCGTCGTCTGGAGCAGCACCAGCACGGCCGCAACGCCGAGGGCGGCGAAGACCACGAGCCACGCGCGCCGCGGCAGGCGTGTCACGCGCACAGGCGGCACGGCAGCGGCGGATACGGGCACGGCGGCACTCCGAAGATGGGTGACGTGGCCGATCCGTAGCCAGGGGTGTGAGCGATCCGTGCTCGCAGACGACTATCGCGACGTGACGGGGCGTTCGTAACCCGTCGACGCCATCGCCGTCAGGCGACCGAGCGGAGCGCGCGGTCGACGATGTCGTCGGGGAGATCCTTCGCGACGGTCGGCGCCTCGACGGCGACCGGCAGCTCCTCGTCGATCGGAGGCGCCTCCTGGGTGTCGACGACGCTGATCCCCTGCTCTGTCACACCGAGCACGTAGCGGATGCCGCCGAACTCGGCGACCACCAGCTGCGCCTTGCCCCCGATGCCCGATCGCGCCACCACGGTGATCTTCTCAGGGCGGGCACGCGGTGTCGCGGCCGGACGCGACGGCACGAGCTCGGAGAGCCTGGCGAGCTTCTTCGGCATGAGCCCTGCCAGCGGGCTCGCCCCCTTGTCCTGCGACTTCTGCAGGCGGCGGCTCAGGAAGAACAGCAGTCCGAGCACCGCTCCCAGGGCGACGATCGCGCGGAGCGCGACGAGCAGGTCATCCATCGATCAGACGTTCTCTGCGCCGTCGAGGATGCGCTCGACGCGGATCGCGACGTCGCCCTCGGCGACCACG
>NZ_JAGGPD010000637.1 GCF_018613995.1 Microbacterium sp. ISL-103
CCGCCGGACGAGCGGGTTCGGCCATCATCTTCGTTCTGCTGCTTGGCCGGCGTCGGCGGAGGGCGTGACGCACGGCGTTCGGACCCGACATGAACACAACCGAGGGAGGTAGGACGGCATTGGTGGTCGGTACGAGCGCCGACGTCGTGTCCGCCGTCGCCCTCAAACGCTCCGACTCAGGGATGACCGTTGGAGTACATCTCGGAGACCGCGGCGACGCTGCGGCGAACGTCGTGAAAAGCATCGAGGCAGCGGGGGGAGGAGCGTTCCCGCTCGTGTCCGACCTCCACTCGCCGGAGGGGATGGACGAGCTCTGGATGCAGTTCGACCGCCGAGCCCGCCATCTCGACGTGCTCGTCAGCCACGCCGACGCCTTAGGGCGACGCCGCGCCTTCATAGACGTTCGAGTGCAGGACCTCGACGAAGTCTTCGACGTCAATGTCCGCTTACCGTTCCTCCTCGCACAACAGGCACTAGCTCGCCTGCGAGACCACGGCCGCATCATCAACGTCTCGAGCCACTACCCTTACGGCACCCGCGACCCTCACGTCCTCCCGCACGCGATGTCCAAAGCAGCCATGGACGCCTTCACAATGGTGCTGGCATCAGACCTGCGCACGCGAGGGATAACGGTCAATTCCGTCGGGCCCCGAGCCACGCGCACTGAACACGCTGCCGACGCGATGGCGGTACTCACGGAGAACCTCCCGACGCACACCGCGGACCCCGACGAGGTCGCCGAGATCGTCGCGTTCTTCGTCTCCGACGACGCGCGATGGATCACCGGCCAATGGCTGGACGCGACCAGCGAACCCGCACCGTGACTGCTCACGAGCACCGCGCTCGCGCCAAGAAGCCCCACGACCAAGGATCACTGATGACACGCACTAACAGTCCGCGCCTCCACCCACGCAAGACCGCGACGACAGCGGTCGGTGTCGTCCGTCTCGCGATGGCGACCCTGATAGCCGTCGCCATCATCGCGACCTTCCTGGACACAGCGTCGCGCGCAGTCATCAACCCCTTCAACTTCTTCGGTTACTTCACGATGCAGAGCAACATCATCTTCGCCGTCGTGCTCACCGTGTCGGGCATCCTTCTCCTCAGGCGCCAGGCCCAAGGCCGCCGACTGAGCCTGGTCCGGGGTTTCGCTACGACCTACATCCTCATAGTCGGCATCGTCTACAACATGCTTCTCACAGGACTCGAAGGAGGCGTCGCACTCGAGTGGGCGAACTGGAGCCTCCACGTCGCCAGCCCGGTCTTCGCCCTGCTCGACTGGCTCCTCATCAGCGACCGGCACTCCCTGTCATGGAGAGCGTTCGCGGGAGTCCTGATCTACCCGTCTGTGTGGGCAGTCGTTGTGCTGATCCGCGGCGCAACCGACGGCTGGGTACCCTATCCGTTCCTCGACCCTGCTCAGGGTTATGGCACCGTCGCGCTCTACGTCCTCGTCATCCTCATCCCATCGGTACTCGTCGGCGCCGTCGTCTTTCTCCTCAGCCGTGTGTCGCTGATTCGTAGGACACGTCCTACGGCCTGAAACGCCTGAACTAGCCCCTGCCGCTCCCTAACCCCA
>NZ_JAGGPD010000638.1:0-2437 GCF_018613995.1 Microbacterium sp. ISL-103
GGGCTCCCGAGGGCCGGGAACGGGAGCCGGCAGTCCTGGGAGTCCACAGTCATACGTCGACGCAGACGTGACGATCGACGAGTTGATCGAGCAGGCGAAGCGGCGCGCCAGCACGGGGTCATAAGCCCTGGCGGGTTGCCACTGCTTATGACCCCCGATCCGACTTCCGCGGAATCTCGCGGATTTTGTGCGCACCTGAGCGGCTTGCGGCTCAGGTCTTTACTCCGCTGGCTTCCAGTACACGCTCGGTGAGAGCTGCTCGAATCCATCGGGTGTCGTTCCCGTGTCACCCGTGAACCAGAACGAGGGTCCATCCAGAACGTTCACCCGAACGGGAAGCGAGTCCCCGCACAGACCCTGACTCTCGTCGTCGTCTGAGACGGCTACGACGCAATACGAGGTCACATCATCGACCTCCGCGGACCGACCGATGAACACTCGCCAGCCCTCCTCGTCGCCCGCGAAGCGAACGGTGGACTCGTCCAACTGCAACCCGCCCACTTCGTCCACCTCCGCAGGCAGGGCGTCTTCCGCGTTCGCGGTTTCGCTGAGTTCCGGGGTGCGGTCCGGTTGCGCGACGCAGCCGGCGAGCAACCCGATCATCAGCACTGACGCTCCGAACAGCACAGGTTTCTTCATGCGCTTCATCAAAGCCGATATCGGCACTGAATGCCCCAGGTTGTCCCTGGTGTCGGGGAACTGTACTTCCACTGGCAGTACGACTGGGTGGTCATCGTGGCGTGAGTGACCTCCGCATGCCTGTACGCCTGCTGTGATCCGACGCCGACCTGTGTGATGCGAACTTCGGGGAGAACGACCGGAGTCGTGACATCCCCGCCGTTCATGGACCGGTTGGAGGATCCGTCGACACGATGATGCCGCGGGCACGCCGCGCCCATGCGGCTACGAAGACTGATCGGGGTCTGCGGCCGCCGTCGCCTCGAGCTCGCGAAGCCGTTTCAGCTGTGCCCACGGCCAGAACGCGATCCACCCGATCGAAACGATCGAGCCGCCCATGATCATCGAAGCGATATCCATGCGATTCACGCTACGGACTCGGTGTGCCCGTGAGCATCCCCCACGCGACGGATCCGGTCAGCTGGCCACTGCAGCTCGCGACCGGCCGATGCCCGCCCGCCTTCCTCTTCGGCAGAGAGCCCCGGTCAGCCTTGGGCACCAGGAGCTCGAGATCCCGGTGCTACTTCAGGGAGGGGCGCTCCCTCCGGCCGCAGCTCGAGGCTAGCCACGCGCCAGCGCGGGGTCATAAGCCCGGGCGGGTCGCCCCTGCTTACGACCCCCGATCGAACTACCGCGGAATCTCGCGGTTTTCTTGCGCTCCTGTGCGCTCGATTGCTGGGGCACTTCGACAGAGACCCCCAGCAATCGAGCACATCCGAGCGGCACTATACGCACCCTGCCGCGCGCGCCAACCTCAGAAACCTCACTATGCGGAGTCCTCGTCGATCCGCGTGATTACGGGGGTTTCGTGTCTCCAACCTCACAAACCTCAGTTGCTCAGCGAGCCTCCGCTCCGCTCGTCACGACCGCCTCCTGACCCCGAGTAAGTGACCCATGCCTGAACAGAAACCGATCGACAAGAAGACCGGCCGGCACATCCGCGCTCTCGTCATCACGCAGGACGACGCGCTGAAGGGTCGGCCTTGGCGGTCGATGAAAGCGATCAAGCGCGCGCTAAGACAGGCGAGATCGACTGACCTGCGCTCGACGCTCACCCACACACGACCTCGAGGAGACACCGATGGCTCTCATCTACAGCACGACCCCGCACGACACCGCCGAGCTGGTTGCTCTGCGTCAGGTCATCAACGACAACGAGCGCGCGTTCTCGGAGATCAGGACCATCTACAGCGTCGACCAGCGGCGTCTCTGTGATGAGCACGACGCTCTCATGGCCGCGCAGCGACCGATCTATCCGACGCCGGAGCACCTGCAGGGCCTGGACATGGTCGCCGAGATGATGCGCGCCGGCACCGAGTACGGCGACCACCACGGATCGCCCAGGCAGGTCGATCGTGAAGCTGGTCGGGCTCTTCCCCGCAGCGTCGACTTCTCATCGTTCGCGTGCAGGATCAACATCCGCGCCTAGCGCCGTATCGTGCCCGCTCGTCGCAGCACGCGTGGATCTCACGGAAGACGACATCGAGACCTTCCGGGACGAGCTGACGAAGCGCTCGCTCGGCATCGCCTCCCACTGGCAGCACGAGGATGGCGTCACCTTCCAGGTGTTCAACGCTCGCGTCTGGAGTGCGCTTTCAGGTTCGCCCGAACCCGCTCGGATTGGCCAGCCGGAAACGCTACACCATCGGTTTCGGCGCTACTGGTTTCGGCAGGGGGTTACGGTGGGTCGATCCTCGGCGTGTCGTGACGTTGACCAGGGCGATCCCCCCCAGCCACCGGAAACGCTCGTTTTCGGTGG
>NZ_JAGGPD010000638.1:2706-2993 GCF_018613995.1 Microbacterium sp. ISL-103
TCGCGACGGCGAGGACGACGAATGCGATGTACAGCGGCATTACACGCAGGAGCGCGGTGATTTGCGATCCAACGGCGGCGATCTGGGAACCGATGACTACGGCGAGGGTCACCATCATCAGCGGCACCATCGCACCCGCCATGATCTTCCCGATAAACCGCCCTCCCCGATAACGACGCGCAAGAGCCTGCACAACCGCTGCTGCCGAGAGTGGGACCACGATCAGCAACAGGAATGCCCGGATGAATGGGCCGATGTCAACCACACCGAGCACAGCGCCGCCGGCG
>NZ_JAGGPD010000048.1:0-386 GCF_018613995.1 Microbacterium sp. ISL-103
CGGCGATGCCGAGGTCGACGTAGTGGTACTGCACGATCTCCTGCGAGGTCTCGTCCCAGTGCGAGTTCAGCCCCGGCGTGCGTCCCAACGCCAGGCAGACGGCCTTGGCCACGACGGCGAGAGGTCCGATGCGGTGCTCGACCAACGCCCGATCGTCGCGGAACGAGGCCAGGAGATCCATGGTCGCCGTCACGTCCACCGTGTGGAAGATCGTGACGTGCGGCGCGGTGAACGCGCTCTCCACCATCGCCGCGGCGGTGTGCTTGCGCACGCCCCGGATCGGGATCCGTGTCTCGCGTGACGATGCCTGCAGCGTCGAGGCATCACGGGGCACACCGGCGGCGGGCGACGCGGCATCCGATACGGCGCCCCGGTCGCCCACGCGC
>NZ_JAGGPD010000048.1:397-9601 GCF_018613995.1 Microbacterium sp. ISL-103
ACGAGATCGACACCCAGCCTCTTGGCGTAGGCCCGCACCGGCGGCGTCGATCGAGGGCGCTCGATCACGGGGTCGACGCTCGCCGTCGGCGAGGCATCGTGCGGTGCCGCCTCGAGCACCGCGGTGTCACTGACCCGTGATGCTCCTCCGACGCGGCGTGCTCTGCGTGCAGGGCGCCCGGACGCCGAGGGAGCGGCGCCGTATCCGACCAGGTTGGGCTGCGCCTTCTCCTCCGTGCCGCCAGCGTTCGATGATGTCGTCTCGGGAGCGGGAGCATCATCCGTCCCCGGTACGTCGAAGGCGATCAGCGGAGCACCCACAGACACGGTCTGACCCGCAGCGGCGTGCAGCGTCGTGACGATTCCCTCGTAGGGCGAGGGCAACTCGACCACGGCCTTCGCAGTCTCGACCTCGGCGAGGGTCTGATTGAGGGTCACCGTGTCGCCCGGCGAGACCAGCCACTGCACGACATCGGCTTCGGTGAGTCCTTCACCGAGATCGGGCAGCCGGAACTCGGCGATCATGCGTCCGCTCCCGTCAGGCTGTTCGGGCGATCGAGCACACGGTCGACCGCATCGAGGAGTCGATCGAGGTCGGGCAGATGGTACTTCTCGAGCTTCGCCGGCGGGTACGGCACGTCATGTCCCGTCACTCGCAGCGGAGCGGACTCCAGGTACTCGAAGCACCGCTCGGTGATGCTGGCGATGACCTCGGCGGCCACCCCCGCCTCGCGCGACGCTTCATGGGCCACGACGACGCGCCCGGTCTTGCGCACCGACGCCGCGACGGTGTCGTAGTCCACCGGCGACAGCGAACGCAGATCGATCACCTCGAGCGAGATGCCCTCGTCCTCGGCCGCATCCGCTGCCTGCAGAGCGGTGGTGACCATCGCGCCGTAGGTGATCAGCGTGGCTGCGCTTCCTTCGCGCACGACCCGCGCGAGACCCATCGGTGCGGAGTCCGCGAGAGCGGCATCGAGGTCGACCTCGCCCTTGTGGTGGTAGAGCCGCTTCGGCTCGAAGAAGATCACCGGGTCGTCCGAGGCGATCGCCTGACGGAGACTCCGATAGGCGTCGTCCGGGTTCGATACGGCGATCACACGCAGCCCGGCGGTATGCACGAAGTACGCCTCCGGCGATTCGGAATGGTGCTCCGCCGCCCCGATCCCCCCGGCCCAGGGGATTCGGATCGTGATCGGCATCTTCACCCTGCCCTGCGTGCGGTAGTGCAGCTTGGCGACCTGGGCGACGATCTGATCGAACGCCGGGTAGACGAAGCCGTCGAACTGGATCTCGACGACCGGACGGTAACCGCGGAAGGCCAGCCCCACCGCCATGCCGACGATGCCGGATTCCGCGAGAGGCGTGTCGATGACGCGTTGTGCGCCGAACTCGTCGAGCAGGCCGTCGGTGATGCGGAACACGCCACCGAGCTTGCCGATGTCCTCGCCGAGCAGCACGACCTTGTCGTCGTCGAGCATCGCCCGGCGCAGACCCGCGCCCAGCGCCTTTCCGAGAGTCAGCTCCGTCATGGTCACGCCTCGCCCTCGAACGTCGCGATGTAGGCCGCGTACTCGTCGCGCTGCCGATCGAGCCCGGTGTGCGGCTCGGCGTAGACGCCGTCGAACACCGACAGCGGCGGCCGCGTGACCATGGCCAGGCACTGCGCCCGCATCTCACGCGCGACCCGGTCGGCCTCGGCCTGCGTCTCGGCGACCTGGGCGTCGCTCAGCTCGCCGAGCCCACGCAGGTGTGCCTCCAGACGTGCGATCGGGTCGCGACGACGCCAGGATTCGAGCTCGTCATCCTCGCGGTACCGCGTCGGGTCGTCAGCGGTGGTGTGCGGCCCCATCCGATAGGTCACGGCCTCGATGTAAGCGGGTCCCTTGCCGGAACGTGCGTGCGCGAGTGCCCAGCGCATGGCGGCGAGGCAGGCGAGCACGTCGTTGCCGTCGACCCGCAGGCTCGGGATGCCGAATCCCGGTGCGCGACCGGCGATCGGATACTGCGACTGCACCGACACCGGCTCGGAGATCGCCCAGTGATTGTTCTGGCACACGAAGACGACGGGCGCCTGGTAGGACGAGGCGAAGATCATCGCCTCGTTCACGTCTCCCTGGCTGGTCGCGCCGTCCCCGAAGTATGTGACCGCCACCTCGTCGGCACCGTCGTGACGGATGCCGAGCGCATAGCCCACCGCGTGCAGCGTCTGCGCGCCGATGATGATCTGCAGAGGGGCGACCCTGAGGGCGGCGGGGTCGTGCCCGGCCCCCTCTTCGCCGCGCCACATGCGCACGAAGTCGCCGGGCTCCGCGCCGCGAGCATAGATGACGCCGGTCTCGCGGTAACTCGGGAAGACGTAGTCCTGCGGCGCCAGCGCGCGGGCGGTTCCGATCTGCGTGGCCTCCTGACCCTGGCACGGTGCCCACAGTCCGAGCTGTCCCTGACGCTGCAGCGCGACGCCCTCGGAATCTATCCGGCGAAGGACGACCATGTCGCGGTGCAGAGCGCGCAGCTGCGCCGCATCGACGTCGTCGACGAAGCCATCGAGCTGAGGGTTCGCGACCCTCGCGCCATCCGGGGTGAGGATGCGCTCTGCGAGTTCGAGATCCTGTGCGGTGTCGGCGATCGGGGTGATCTGCGGTGACATCATCGTCCTCCTCGTTGCTGGCCGTCGTCACGGGTTCTACGCGCGGCCCCGGCATCATCGCCGGTTTCCTCGAGCGTACGTCCGCTCATCACCTCGCTCAAGCAACCACGATCGGCTTGAGCATGTTGCCCAATCCGGGTCCTGCCAGCCCTGCTATTGTTTGGCACTATGGCCGGACTTGACCGCATCGATCTGGAACTGCTCGCCGCGCTCGCCGACGATCCCCGCGTCACGATCGTCGCTCTCGCCGAGAATCTCGGCCTGTCGCGCAACACCATCCAGGCGCGTATGACCAGGCTCGAGCAGACCGGGATCTTCCAGTCCTACGAGAGGTCGTTCTCGACCGATGTGCTCGGCTTCCCCCTGCAGGCGTTCGTGAGCATCGGGGTGCGTCAGACGGAGCTTCCGCGCATCATCAACGAACTCGCGCGCATCCCCGAGGTCGTGCAGGCGCACGGTCTGAGCGGATCGATCGACCTGCTCGCCCGCGTGGCGTGCCGCGACGCGAGGCACCTCTTCGACACCGACGCCCGCATCCTCTCGATCGAGGGGGTCGAACGCACCGAGACCTCGCTCGCCATGGGAGAGGTGATCCCGTTCCGTGTCGCAGGGCTCATAGGCCTCGCGCGACGGGAATCCTGAGGAACCGACGAACCGCGCCCGCGGCTTCCGCGGGCGTCTCATAGTGGATCAGATGCCCGACGTGGGCGATCTCGACGAGCGAGGCGTCGTCGAACCGCTTCACGAGCTCGCGTTCCACCTCGATAGGGGTGATGTCGTCCCGCTGGGCGGCGATCAGCAGAGTGGGCGTGGAAATGGACTCCGCGAACTCGCTCACATCGTGTGACACGCTGGCGACGAAGGCGTCGCGCAGCACATCGCGGTCGGCGAACCGCGAGAAGTAGGCGTCGTGCTGGTCGTGGATGAATCGACGCAGCTCCGGATCCGTGGTCTTCGCCATGGCGATGCTCATGACCCTCACGATCAGGCGGTTGCGAAGCAGCGCGGTGCCGGCCCGCTCGGGCAGGCGTGCACCCAGCGAGTAGTAGAGCACTGCGAGCCTCGTCATGATGCCCTTGGGACCCTCGAGCGCCGGGGCGCCGATCGGATTGATGAGGATCAGCCGCGGGGTCTGGAGCCCTGCCGCGACCGCTGCGGAGGTCACGATCGATCCGAAGGAGTGTCCGAGGATCACCGCCCCCGGCGCGACCTCCGTTGCGAACTCCGTCAGCCAGGCCACGTACTCGTCGAGGTCGTAGGTGCGGCCTCCCACGGGAGCGGTCTCGCCGAACCCCGGAAGGTCGGGGGCGATCACGCGAGCCTCGGGCAGGAACGCCAACACGGACTCGAGCCCGTGATGGTCGCCGCGGAAGCCATGGACCGCGATGACGGTGACATCGGAATCCGCAGGGCCGTACTCCCAATATGCGGTGAGTCCGCCTCGCACCTCGACCTCACGACGCTCGACCGGCAGACGGCTCAGACGGTCGGCGTAGGGAGAGGGGGCGCTCATGATCCCAGTCTATTGGCGCGGCATGGGCGCTCTCCGTGTGCCTTCGCGCAGATGTCGGCACCCCGATCTACGGTGAGATCATGCCCCCGGCTCCCTCGCTCCCGCACTGGATCACTCGTGTCGGCGTGTTCGACCTGGAGACCACCGGAGTCGATGTCGAGAACGATCGGGTCGTCACAGCCCACGTCGGGCTGCTCGACGCCGACGGACGCGAGATCGCCGCCCGGGACTGGCTCGCCGACCCCGGCATCGAGATACCGGCCGGTGCGACAGCCGTGCACGGAGTCACGACCGAGCATGCACGTCGTTTCGGCCGTCCCGTGGCCGAGGTGGTGGCCGAGATCACCTCCGCTCTGCGGTCGCTTCTCTCACAGGGGGTGCCTGTGGTGGCCTACAACGCCGCCTACGACTTCTCGCTTCTGGCGCACGAAGCGCATCGGCACGCGGTCGCACCGCTGCACGATCCGTCGCCCATCATCGATCCCCTGGTCATCGACAAGGCCTATGACCGCTACCGCCCGGGAAAGCGGACGCTGCAGGTGGTCGCGGCCCTCTACGCGGTGCAGCTCGACGACGCCCACGAGGCGGCAGCGGATGCCGTCGCCGCGGGCAGGGTCGCCCAGGCGCTCGCTCGTCAGTTCGTTCTCCCTGACACGCTCGCAGAGCTGCACACCCGCCAGATCGGCTGGGCCCGGTCGCAGGCGGAGAGCCTCACCGAGTACTTCATCCGCATCGGACGGCTCGACCCGGAANNCGCAGCGGACGGCGCGACCCGGAAGACACGATCGACGGCACCTGGCCGGTACGGCGCCACCGTGCGCAGGAGGGAGCGGACTCGCATGCGGTTCCGCACCCGTGATGTCTCACGCGTCGAGAGCACCTGGAAGCAGTTCGTGCCGTCGGCCGTGTTGCACGACGTCGATCCGAACCGCTTCCTCTTCGACTGGCACTCCGCCGATCTCGGCGGTGTGAACCTCGTACGCTACGACCTCGCGGCCGAGGTGCGTTCGACCGCCGAACCTCAAGACCAGATCCTGGTCTGCCGAGTGGACGGACGGGACGCTCGAGTGTGGTCCGACCGGGAAGATCTCGACCCGAGCCGACCCTGGATCTCCGACGGCCCGCGTGTACACGCGCACTGGGAGCAGGGGGCCCGCGTGACGGCGCTCGTGTTCGAACGCGACACCCTCACCCGCCTCGCGCGGCGGATCAGCGGTGACGACCGGATCGCGGTCAGGCTCGACGACCTGTCTCCGCGCACCGCACACGCGGCGGGCGCCTGGGACCGGATGTTCGCGTATCTCGAGCAGAGCGCGGGAGTCCTCGACGATGCCGGTGACGACGAACTCCTGCGCAGCGAGCTGGCACGCCATGCAGCGGCTACGACTCTCGCGGCGTTCGCGACGACGAGCCGTGTGGCGCGCCACCGACCGGCGCAGAGCGCTCCCGCTCCGGCGACCGTGCGCCGCGCTCTCGACTTCATCGCAGAGAACGCCCACCGGCCGATCACCGTCGACGACGTGGCCGCAGCGGTGCACATCTCGACTCGGGGTCTGCAATACGCCTTCCGGCGCGCTCTCGACACGACTCCGGCGGAATCTCTTCGCCAGGCACGTCTGGACGGAGCGCATCGCGATCTTCGATCCGGGGTGCCGTCGTCCGTCGCTGCAGTGGCGCGCCGGTGGGGCTTCTCGCATCCGTCTCGTTTCGCCGCGGCCTATCGCGGTGCCTACGGCGTGCTTCCCTCTGTGACGGCGGCGCAGCACCGGAGATGACACCACACGAACAACTTTTTCGCATGGCTCGCGCGTCGCCGTCGTTCTCGACGCTCGCGTCCGGCCGGCGGCATAGATTCCGACGTATGGGTTCTCTCTATTACGGCGGCTCGGAGCCGATCCATATCGAAGACCGTGCGCTCGCGCATCTCAAAGTCGTCGTCGCGACCAAACTGCGTCGCAACGAGAGATTCACACTCACCGGGAAGCACCCGGAAGGCGATTCCGAGGGCCGATCGACCGTGTGGCTGCAAACCCCGAACCCGCCGCGCTTCGTGTTCGACGAGACCGAGACGCCCGTACTCAGCAGGCGCTGGATCGAGGATCTCGCGCACTCGGCCAGTTCGAGCGGCGGCATCACCCTCGTCGACGAGGTCATCGATGCGTCGGAGGATCTCGAGACGGCCGACTCGCGCTGAATCAGCGATCGATCGGCCGGACTCGTCGCCGGTGTCAAGTCCCTCGCCCCGCGCACCTGTTCGATGAGACGATCATCACGATGACAGCAGCCATGGTGAGACGAGTCGAAGCGGTGCGTTCGCCCCGCGGGGCAAACGCCGACGAGACGTCCACCACATCCGTGGTCATCCCCGTGAAGGACGATGCAGCGCTGCTCGCACGGTGCCTGGCCGCGCTGCATGCCCAAGATGCCCCGGCCGATGAGATCATCGTGGTCGACAACGGCTCGTCGGACGATTCCGCGGCGATCGCACGCGCTGCCGGTGCCCGCGTGATCAGCTGCCTGGAGCCCGGGATCTCGGCCGCGGCATCAGCGGGATACGACGCGGCCCGCGGAGCTCGGATCCGGCGGCTCGACGCGGACTGCGAACCGGATGCCGGGTGGATCAGGGCGGTCACCTCTGCGTTCGCGGAGGATCCGCGCGTCGCCGCGGTCACAGGACCCGCCCGCTTTCTCGACGGGCCGGTCGCACTGCGCTCCCCCCTCGCCCGCTTGTATCTCGGGGCCTACACCACCGTGCTCAGCGTCACTCTGGGCCACCGCCCGCTGTTCGGCTCGAACCTCGCGTTCCGCCGAGACGCCTGGGTCGCGGTGCGGGCCGACGTCCACCGATGCGATCCCGAGATCCATGACGACCTCGACCTCGCCTTCCATCTGGGAGAGCACCACCGAATCGGTCACCTGCCGGGAGAGTTCATGGGGATGTCGATGCGACCGCTCACAGCCGGGCAGTTCGGGCGACGTGTGCACCGGGGGTTCCGAAGCGTCCTGGTGCACTGGCCCCGGGACTTCCCACCGTTCAGATGGGGGCGACTGATCGTCCACCGCCATGTTCGAAGCCCTGCACCTCGGCGGACGCGAACATGACGCAGCCGCTGCTCGATGCTCCGGCACCGGCCGACATCCACGTGATCTCGTTCAACATCCGACGCGCCATGGACGGTCCTCTGCATCGTCCCCGCGACAGGTGGAGTGTTCGAGCCCCGGTTGTCGCTTCCCTTCTCCGCTCCGAACGACCGACGATCCTCGGCTTGCAGGAGGCACTCCCCCGCGCGATGGACGTCGTGATGAATGCCCTCGGCCCGACGTATCGGTTCATCGGTCGAGGACGCGGTCGTGCGGGCGCCGGAGAAGGCGTGCCGCTCGTGTACGACGCGGAGCGCCTGCGCCTCCATGCCTGGGATCAGCGCTCGCTCTCGGCCCATCCGCACAGAGCAGCGAGCCGATCGTGGGGCAACGTCATCCCTCGCATCCTCGTCTGGGCCGAATTCTCCGTCAGATCCACGAACACCAGATTCCTGGCTGTGAACACCCACCTCGACCATCTCTCGCCCGGTTCCCGACGACACTCGGCCGAAGCGATCGCGGGAGTGGTCGCGAGCACAGGCCTTCCCGCGCTCGTGATGGGCGATCTCAATGCCGGTCCGCGTTCGCGGGCAGTCCGCACCCTCCTGACACGAGGCGGGCTGGTCGATTCCTGGCGCAGCGCTGACAGGCGTCTCACCCCCCTGTGGGGCTCTCTCTCCGGTTATCGGCGCCCCCGCGTCGCAGCTCGACGCGTCGACTGGATCCTCGCCACCCCCGACGTGCGGGTCCGGGCGGCGGCGATGAACGCACGGAGCTTCGAGGGAGTCCGGCCGTCCGATCACCTTCCCGCCCAGGCCCTGCTCCGCATCGACGAGGAGACGCGATGAAAGAGGACTTCCTCCGCCCCCCGCAGTCCCTCGCGGAGTGGTCTGCCGATGCGCTGCGTGTTCTGGGGATCATCGGTGTGCTGATCGCCGCGATCTGGCTCGCTCCGACCGATGCGGGCATCGCGGCGCTCGCGCTTCCCGCCCTCATGCTTCCCCGGATGTTGGGCGTGCGGGGCTGGTTCGATGTCGTCGTCTGCCTGACGGTGCTCGCTGCCGCGTGGAGCAATGTCTTCGACCTGTACCGGAGCGTCCCGGGGTGGGACCTGCTCCTGCATCTCTCCTGCACGGGGATTCTGGCGGTCATCGCCGCGCTCATCCTCACGCGCACGGGGGTGGCGGCGGTGACCCGGGAGTCCGGTGCGCGTGCGCGCACCCCGCTCATCCTGCTGCCGTTGATCGCGCTCGCGCTCAGCGCCGTGTGGGAGATGATCGAGTGGCTGGGGTGGGCGTACCTGAGCGACGACATCTTCGTCACCTATCAGGACACGATCGGCGACATGGTCTTCGGCGGGCTCGGCGGACTCGCCGCAGGCGTGGTGCTCGCGCGGACTTCAGTGGAACGCGCGGTGCCGGACACCCGCATCGAGGACGCGCTGCGCAGCGGACGCGCAGGGAAGGAGTAGGGCGGGCGGGACTTGAACCCGCGATCGTTGGGTTATGAGCCCACTGCCTTAACCAGCTTGGCCACCGCCCCGTGTTTCTCAGCCTAGTGGGCGGCTCTGCTCAGATCGGTGTCGCTGCCGCGTGCGTCTCGAGGTGTGCGAGGTAGATGTCGGCGTTGGAGAGGAGTCCCGCTCGTTCGTCCTCGCTGAGGGCGCGCCGCACCCGTGCGGGGACTCCCGCCACGAGTGAACCGTCGGGGATCTCCGTGCCTGCGAGCACGACGGCGCCACCCGCGATCAGACACGCGGCGCCGATCACCGCGCCGCTGAGCACCACGGCGCCCATGCCGATGAGCGAACCGTCGCCGATCGTGCAGCCGTGCACGACCGCGTTGTGACCGATCGAGACCTTCGCGCCGACGATCACGGGGTGGCCCGCATCGACGTGGATCGAGACGTTGTCCTGCACGTTGCTCGCGGCGCCGATGACGATGCCGGCGGAATCACCGCG
>NZ_JAGGPD010000639.1 GCF_018613995.1 Microbacterium sp. ISL-103
CGATCTTCAACTGGAACGGTATGGGGCGCTACTTCATCCAGACCCTCAACAACAACGACATTCACGGCGTGGTCGCTGTCGCGGCCTTCGGCGCCCTGATGACGGCGATCGGCGCGATCCTCGCGGACGTCGCGGTCGTGATCCTCGATCCGAGAGTGCGGGTGAGCTGATGTCTCTGGAATCCATCGGGGTCTCCCCCGAGATCGCCGCACCCGAGAGGCCGAAGAACCGCAAGCGCACCTCGATGCTGACGCTGTACACACGTCGCTTCCTGCGCAACCGCGGCGCGCTGATCGGCATCGTGATCCTCGTGCTGCTGGTGCTCTTCGCGATCGTCGGACCGCTGCTCTCGCCGTACTCGCACACCGATCTCGACTTCCTCGCCCTCCGGCAGGGGCCTTCGGCCGAGCACTGGTTCGGGACCAACGGCTCGGGCAACGACAACTTCGCCCAGGTCGCCGTCGGGCTGCAGCGATCCATGATGATCGCGGCGCTCGTCGCGATCGGAACGACGGTGGTCTCGGCGATCGTCGGCGCGACCGCTGCATACTTCGGCGGCCGCTACGAGAAGGTCATGCTGGCGATCATCCACTTCATGATGGTGATCCCCAACTTCCTGATCCTCGCGATGATCTCCAATGACGCGGGCGGCAACTGGCTCGTCATCTCGCTCGTGATGATCTTCGTCGTCGGATGGTTCTTCCCCGCCCGGATCATCTGGACCCTGTCGCTGTCGATCCGCGAGCGCGAGTACGTGCACGCCGCGCGCTACGCCGGGCTCTCCGGCATGCGCATCGTGCTGCGTCACATGCTGCCGAACATCGGCTCGCTGCTCGTGATCAACTTCACCCTCGGCGTGGTCACCGCCGTGCTCACCGAGACCGCCCTCTCGTTCCTCGGGTTCGGCGTCAAGCTGCCCGATGTCTCACTCGGCGCGCTCATCGGATACGGCTCGAGCACGCTCGTGAGCGCGCCGTGGCTGTTCTACTTCCCCGCGGCGGCGCTGACGCTGCTCACCGTCTCGATGGCTCTCATCGCCGACGGTCTGCGCGACGCCCTCGATCCGACCTCTGCGGCTGGAGGTCGCGCATGAGTACTGTCCTCTCCGTTCGAGACCTCAGGGTCAGCTTCCCCTCCGAGGCGGGTCGCGTCGACGCCGTGCGCGGCGTCTCGTTCGACCTCGAAGCCGGCAAGACCCTCGGCATCGTGGGCGAATCGGGTTCGGGCAAGTCCGTCACCTCGCTCGCGATCATGGGCCTGCTCGACGACAACGCCAAGGTCACCGGCTCCATCGTCTACGACGGCCAGGAGCTGCTCGGCAAGTCCGACAAGCAGCTCTCGGTGATCCGCGGCAACGGCATGGCGATGGTCTTCCAAGACCCGCTGACGTCGCTGA
>NZ_JAGGPD010000640.1 GCF_018613995.1 Microbacterium sp. ISL-103
TCGCGAGCACGGCGCCGATCGGGACTAGCGACTCGGGAGCAGTGATCAGAGCGATGCCGATCAGCGGGAAGATGAGCACCGCGGCGCACGCGGCGGACCCGACCGCGGTGAGCAGCAGCGGCGACATGATCGCCCGTCGACGGGCGCTGTCGACGGTGTCGAGAGGCACGCCCAGATGATGCAGACTGCGGTGCAGGTCGCGCTGGTCGAGCACGGATGCCGCCTGATTCACGCCGACGGAGGCCGCCACCATGAGGAACGAGGCGACGAGTGTGATCACGAGCCCCGTGCGCATGTCGGACGCGAGTGCGGCATCCGCATCCGTCGTGTCGCCGCTGGTCATCACATTCATCAGCGACACACCGGTGCCCGCGAACACCGCCATGAAACCGGCCATCGCGATGCCGCTCACCTGACGCCAGGCGTCTTTGGGTGAGTCGAGCACCATCCGGGCGGCGAGAAGCCGCTCGGGTCGCTCGGCCTTGCGAAGCTGCCGTGAGGCGCTGACCTTCAGAACACACGGACCGACCACCGAGAGAACGGAAAGCGCGAGGGCGAAAAGGGTCGCGACGACGACGATCGTCATCGCCAACCCTGCGAGCGTCGGGAAGACCTTGACGAGCACGAAGACGAGAGCGAGAACCGAGGCGCCGATGAGCGCGCGGAACCAGTGCACGGTCGACGCGGTCGTGCGCATCCGCACACCGAGAGGCGAGACGATCACGCGTCGGAGACCGAGCACAGCGCTGCAGGCCGCGACGAGCAGAATGCCTCCGGCCACTGCCAGGAGGCCGAGGGGTGGAAGCATCACCGCGGCGACGCCGAGGGCTGCGCCGCGGAACGGGATGAGTCCGATCAACGGAGCGATCCCGAGATAGACGAGCAGCCCCGCCACTGTGCCGGCTGCGGCGACGAGCACGGATTCGATCACGGTGGCGACGCTGACGCCCATCGGCGTGACTCCGAGAAGACGCAGCGTCGACAGTCTCTCGTCTCGTCGTCGTGCCGAGAGACGGGCGGCGGCGCCGCCCAGATTCGTCAGCGGCACGACGAGGAGGACGAGAGCGATCGCGGCGAGAGCCTGGTAGATCGGAGCATAGTCGTCCGTCCAGGTCCAGAACGCCTGGGCACCGCCGACGACGGTCGACACCAGCGCGGTCACGATCCCGAAAGCGACGATCGGGAGTGCCAGGACGGCCGTCTGCCCCTTCGTCGGGCGCAACAGGAGTGCCAGCACGCGAGCGTTCATGCCGACACCGCCGGAGAGACGATCTGTCCGTCGCGGACAGCGACGATGCGCGAGCACCGGGCAGCGACCTCGGGGTCGTGGGTGACGACGAGCAGGGTTCGTCCCTGCCCGGTCGTCGACCAGAGCAGCGCGTTCATCACATCCTGCGAGGTGTGCGAGTCCAGGGCGCCGGTCGGCTCATCGGCGAACACGAGATCGGCGCCGGTGGCCTGCGCTCGTGCGATCGCAACCCGCTGGGCCTGGCCTCCGGAGAGCTCGCCGATACGACGGTCCTCCAGTCCCGCGAGTCCCAGGGCGGCGAGCCACGCGGATGCATGCGCGGTGGCATCGGCCCGCTTCACGCCATTGATCATCGACGCCAGTGCGACGTTCTCGACGGCGGTGAGTTCGGGGATCAGGAGCCCCTGTTGGAACACGAAGCCGAACTTCTCCCTGCGAAGACGAGATCGCGCGGATTCGCCCAGCGCCGCGATCTCGACGGGATGACCGGTCGATCCCTGGAACGCGACGGTTCCGTGATCGGGCCGGATGATTCCGGCGAGGACGTGCAGCAGCGTCGTCTTCCCCGATCCGGACGCGCCCATGATCGCGACGGACTCGCCGCGACGGATCGTGAGATCCACCCCGGCGAGTGCGCGCGTGGTGCCGTAGGACTTCGAGAGGGAGCGGGCTTCGAGCACGGAGACGTTCATGCTCCCAGCCTCTCGGCCCGTGCGCGGCGCGGCATCGGCCAGGCGGATGATCCGCCCGCCGACGCGTACACCGGTGGGATGATCTCGGTCAGATCCGCTTCTGCCACGCTCCGGCGTACGAGACCGGCACGAACCCGATCGCCTCGTTGATGCTCAGCATGGGGCGGTTCTCTTCGGCATTGAACGTCGAGACCGTCGGTGAGAGCGGCATGGCCTCGCGCCAGCGGAGGAGGTTCGCGCACTTGACGATCATGCCGAGCCGGTGTCCGCGGTGCTCGCGAGAGACCAGAGTGCCGAGCTGATGGGTGACTCCTGAACGATCGGCTCCGACGAGGAGCTCGTTGTAGGCCACGATGTCTCCGGTCGGCACGTGGCTGATCACGACGATCGACAGAGCCTGACCCGCTCCGGTGAGCCGTCTCTCGCGGCGTACGACGCGTTGCGCATCCCACTCCTCGGCGACGAAGTCCATCTCGCCGCTCGGGGTATCGGTCGACAGCCGAGC
>NZ_JAGGPD010000049.1 GCF_018613995.1 Microbacterium sp. ISL-103
GACGATCACGCCGATCTCGAGTGCGCCGCGGCCCCGGCTGTAGCGGATGCTCTCGCGGAGGGAATCGCCGAACGTCCGCGGGGTGCTGTCGCCGAGCATCCGCCCGGCGACGACGGTCTCGGTCGGGGCGGGAGCAGTCAGGACGTGCTCGCGCGGTCTTTCTGTGGGCTGAGACATCTCATGCCTTTCGGGAAGTGAGGAAGAAGGAGGCGGGGGCCGCGCCCCAGGCTGCGGCCCCCGCGAGTCGGACTCTCAGAAACGGACGCCCTTGAGCTTGTCGTTCTCGAGCAGATCGACGTTGGACTCGTCGATCAGGCCGCGCCCGCCGGAGTTGATGTTGGCGGGGGAGAGGCCGAAGTCGATGTAGAGGATTCCCTGCGTGACGGACTGGAATCCCTGCACATACCCCTGCTGGTCGGCGGTCGCGATGATGTCGCCGCTCTTGATGCCCGCGACGACCTGAGGCGAGGTGTCGAAGCCGACGACCGGCACCTTCACTCCGGCCGCTTCCATCGCGGCGACGATGTTCCGGTGCGGGGTGCCGCCGAGAGGAGCGATCGCGGCAACATCCGGGTTGGCCGTGAGCCAGGCGGTCAGGGAGTTGAGCGCTTCCTCGTCGTTGCCCGAGGTGCGAAGGAATTCGCCCTTCGCGCCGACCTCGTCGAGCGAGGACTGCACGCCGCCGCCCCGGTTGATCGCGTAGGCCTGCTCGGGCTCTTCGGCGGGGAGCAGGACCTTGTCTCCGCTTCCGAGACCTGCTTCTTCGACGAGCCGTTCGCCGACGATCTCCCCGACTTCGAAGAAGTCCTGCCCCACGAAGCCCGAGACGCAGTCTGCGGCCGACTCGGGCGCCGGCACGTTGTAGGCGACGACGGTGATGCCCGCCTCGGCGGCGTCGCAGGCGACGCCCACCCATTTCTCGCCCTCGTTGAAGGGCATGAAGATCAGGGAGGGATCGGTGGCGATCGCCGTCTGCACGAGGTCGACCATCTTGTCGGGGTCGCCCTCGGCGGTCTGGTGCGTGAGCGTCAGATCTCCGAGTTCGGCGGCATCCTCGCCGCCCTGCAGGATCTGGGCCCAGAAGGGATCGCCCGCCGGGTTGTAGTAGGTGAAGAAGTAGGCGTTGCGGTTCTCTGCAAGAGAGCCGTAGCCGCTCTCGAGACCACTGGACGCGTCGGTCGAACCGTCGGAGGCGGCGGCGGAGCAACCCGCCAGGGCGAGGGCCGACACGGCGACGGCGACGAGTGCCATCCCGGTGCGGGAGCTGTGTGTGAGTGTCACGACGTCGTGATCCTTTCTTGCGCCGGCGGGTTCCGGCTACCGTCATTGGTGCGCTGAGCGTATCCAGCACCTGGCAAGAAGTCAATAGAATGTTCTGACATTCGGACCTATAGGGTGGCTGGGTGAAGATCTCGATGAATTCCACCGCCTCGTTCCACGGCACCACCCTGCGAGACATCGCCGTCGCGAAGTCGGCGGGGTTCGACGCCGTGGAGTTGCAGACGCCGAAGCTGTTCAGGTTCCTCGACGCCGGCTACACGGCGCACGACCTCGTGGGTCCGCTCGAAGGGTTCGCCGTCTCGGGGGTGGGAGCGATCCAGGAGGCACCTCACGACCGGTTCGTCCGCGATGCCACCCGGCTGGCCGAGGTGGCCGAGGTGATCGGCGCTCCCTTCGTGCAGATGTGCACGGGGCCGGTCGATGTGCAGGTCGTCAAGGACTTCCGCGCGGGGACGTTGACGCCCAGCGACCTGCGCTATCGCGGCTCGCTCGGCCTGACGGACGCCGAGTCGCTGGCCGAGACGGCCCACCGAGTCGCGCTCGCCGCGGACATCGCAGCCGATCATGGGGTGGGTCTGTATCTGGAGCCGTTGGCGTGGTCGCCGATCAACCGCGTGTCGCAGGCGCTCGAGATCTTCGAGCGGATCGACCGGGCGAACGTGAGGCTGTGTGTGGACTTCTGGCACTTCTGGGCATCGGGCGACGAACCGGAGGACGTCGCTGCGCTGCCTGCCGATCTGATCGCGGCCGTGCACGTCTGCGACGGCCTGCATGTGCCCGCGGGGGAGATCCCCGATCAGGGAGTCTCTCGCAACGGATGGACCGGTGCGGGCGACATCCCGCTGCAGGAGTGGGTGGACGCTGTCCGCTCCACCGGGTACGACAGCTGGTACTGCTCGGAGATCTTCTGCGACAAGGTCGCGGAGCTCGACGACGAGCTCGTCGCCTCGACGCTGCGCAACACCATCAGCATGCTGCTGCGGTGAGGGCGAGCAGGTCGCGCTATTTGGCGACCAGCGTGGTCTCGAAGCTGTAGAGGTCGGGTCGGTAGATGTGCACCCCGAACTCGATCGCTCGGCCGGCGCCGTCGAACGAGGTGCGCTCCATCTGCAGCACGGGCCCGTCACGATCGATGTCGAGCAGCTTGCCCTCATCGTCGTGAGCCCGTCGAGCGCCGATCCGCTGCTTCGCGACGCGGATCGTCACGCCTCGACTGCGCAGAATCTGGTACAGGCCCTGATCCTCCAGCTGCTCCCGGGTGATCTCGGCGATATCGGCGGGGAACCAGTTCTCGAGGATCGCCACGGGGCTGCCGTCGGAGGTGCGACGGCGGCGGATGTGCAGCACCTCGGCGCCCGCTGGGACGCTGAGGTGCTCGGCGACGTTCTCGGGGGCGGGGGAGAGCTCGTGCAGCAGCACTGTCGTTCCGGGGCTGTGCTTCGTGCTCTGCAGATCGTCGAAGAGACTGGTCAGCTCGACCTGGCGGGTCACCTGTCCTTGCACCACCTGCGTGCCGATTCCGCGGCGACGTACGAGGAGGCCCCGATCCACGAGCTCCTGGATCGCTCGCCTGACGGTCGGGCGAGAGAGTCCCAGGCGCTCACCGATCGCGATCTCGTTCTCGAGGCGCGCACCCGGCGGGATCTCGCCTGATCGGATCGCCGCCTCGAGCCTGCTCGACACCTGGAAGTACAGGGGAATCGGCCCTGTGCGATCCAGATCGTGGAACAGGTGGTCCGGCCATACGCCGTCCGTCGTCGCCATCTCGTGGTCTCCCTCGTTTGTCGCGACAATATTACCTCCCGCGGACTTTGTCACCTCAGAGCGTGAGAGCCGCGGGTGCGGACCCCTTGCAAGAATCGCCCCTTGTGTTATTGTTAAGACATATCCCGTCCATTGCGATCAGGAAAGTTGTACACAGGAGTATGACCGGAGAAAAGACCTTCGACGTCGTCGCCCTCGGGCGCCTCGGCGTCGACATCTACCCCCTCGAAAGTGGCGTCGGTCTCGAGGACGTATCGACGTTCGGCAAGTACCTCGGCGGAAGCGCGGCGAACGTCGCCGTGGCTGCCGCTCGTTACGGTCGGGCCGTGCAGCTCGTCTCCCGGACGGGCGACGACCCCTTCGGCCGCTACCTGCATCGGGAGCTCACGAGGCTCGGCGTCGACGACTCTGCCGTCGCAGTCGATCCGGATCTGAAGACGCCCATCACCTTCTGCGAGATCTTCCCTCCCGATGACTTCCCGCTGTACTTCTACCGCGAGCCGAAGGCACCGGACCTCAACATCACGTCCGACCAGCTCGATGCGGGCGCCATCCGTGCAGCCGGCGTCCTCTGGGCGACGGTGACCGGTCTTTCGCAGGAGCCCAGCCGCCAGACGCACTTCGATGCCTGGGCGATGCGTGGTCGCGCAGATCACACAGTCCTCGATCTCGACTACCGGCCCATGTTCTGGGCCGACCCGAGTGAGGCGACCGCTCAGGTGGGTCGCGCTCTCGAGCACGTGACCGTGGCCGTCGGCAATCGCGAGGAGTGCGAGGTCGCCGTCGGCGAGACCGAGCCCCTCCGAGCCGCGGATGCTCTGCTGGAGCGCGGTGTGCGCCTGGCCATCGTCAAGCAGGGACCGAAGGGCGTGCTCGCCAAGACGGCCGACGAGACGGTCGAGGTGCCGCCCCACTTCGTCGACGTCGTCAACGGCCTCGGCGCCGGCGACGCGTTCGGCGGGGCCTTGTGTCATGGGCTCCTCTCGGGCTGGGGTCTCGAGGAGATCCTCCGGTTCGCCAACGTCGCCGGCGCGATCGTCGCCTCGCGACTGGAATGCTCGACCGCCATGCCCACCGTGTCCGAGGTGCAGCAACTACTCGAAGGAGCCCGAGGATGACCGGCATCACCCTCTCGGCAGACGACTTCTCCCGTCTCCGTGACCTGCGCGCCTCAGCGCCGCACGAGATCGCGACGCGACTGCGCAACCGCCGCCGCCGCGACCTGCTCGGGGTCGACGGAAAGCTGTTCATCGTCGCAGCCGACCACCCCGCCCGCGGCGCTCTCGCCGTGGGCTCCGACCCCATGGCCATGGCCGATCGGTACGACCTGCTCGATCGGCTCGCGACGGCGTTGAAGCGCCCGGGCGTCGACGGCGTGCTCGGCACACCCGACATCATCGACGACCTGGCCGCCCTCGGGCTGCTCGACGACAAGATCGTCGTCGGGTCGATGAACCGAGGCGGCCTGCGGGGCGCGACCTTCGAGATGGACGACCGGTACGGTGCCTACACGGTCGACGAGCTCGCAGCGATCGGCGCAGATTTCGCGAAGACCCTGATCCGGATCAATCTCGACGATGCAGGAACCGCGCCCACGCTGCAGGCGACGGCCGACGCCGTCACCGCGGCCGCGAAAGCTCGGCTGCCGATCATGCTCGAGCCGTTCCTCAGCCGCTGGAAAGACGGCCACATCGTCAACGATCTCTCGACGGATGCCGTCATCGCCTCGATCGCCATCGCGGCCGGCCTCGGCGCGTCGTCTGCGTACACGTGGATGAAGCTCCCGGTCGTCGAGGACATGGAGCGGGTGATGGCGGCGACCACCATGCCGACGCTGCTTCTCGGCGGCGACTCCGGTGCCGATCCCGATCAGACGTTCGCCGCGTGGGAGGACGCTCTCACCCTTCCCGGCGTGCGCGGGCTCACCGTCGGCCGCACGCTCCTCTATCCCCCTGATGGTGACGTCGCCTCTGCGGTCGATGCCGCAGCCGGGCTCGTCCGCGGCGCCGCCGCCTCCATCCGCTGAACTGCCCTCCACGAAGGATCACCCATGAGCACCACTGAACCTCGCGTCATCTCCCACTGGATCGACGGCGCCGACAGTCCGTCGAGCAGCGGACGCACCGCGCCCGTCTACAACCCCGCCACCGGAGCGGTGCAGGCGCAGGTCGCGCTGGCCGACCAGGCCGAGATCGACGCGGCCATCGAGTCCGCACAGCGCGGATACCAGGTCTGGAAGACCTATTCGATCGCGAAGCGTCAGACCGTCATCTTCGCGTTCCGCGAGCTGCTGAACGCCCGCAAGCGCGAGCTCGCCGAGATCATCACGGCTGAGCACGGCAAGGTCGTCTCCGACGCCATGGGCGAGATCCTTCGCGGCCAGGAGGTCGTCGAACTCGCCACAGGATTCCCGCACCTCATCAAGGGGGCCTTCAGCGAGAACGCCTCGACCGGAGTCGATGTCTACTCGCTCAAGCAGCCCCTCGGCGTGGTCGGCATCATCAGCCCGTTCAACTTCCCCGCCATGGTGCCGATGTGGTTCTTCCCGGTCGCGATCGCCGCAGGCAACGCGGTCGTGCTCAAGCCCAGCGAGAAGGACCCTTCGGCTGCCCTCTGGCTCGCTCAGCTCTGGAAGGAAGCCGGTCTTCCCGACGGCGTGTTCACGGTGCTGCAGGGCGACAAGCTCGCCGTCGACGGTCTGCTCCACAGCCCGGTCGTGCAGTCGATCTCGTTCGTGGGCTCGACCCCGATCGCGCAGTACATCTACGAGACGGCGTCGAAGAACGGCAAGCGGGTGCAGGCCCTCGGCGGCGCGAAGAACCACATGCTGGTGCTGCCGGACGCCGACCTCGACCTGGTCGCCGATCAGGCCGTCAACGCCGGATACGGCGCCGCCGGTGAGCGGTGCATGGCGATCTCGGTCGTGCTGGCCGTCGAGCCCGTCGCCGACGAACTGATCGCCAAGGTCTCGGAGCGCATCGCGAACCTGCGCATCGGAAACGGCGCGGGTGTCGACGGCGTCGAGCCCGACAGGGGCCCCCTGATCACCGATGTGCACCGCGACAAGGTCGCCTCGTACGTCGACATCGCAGAAGCCGACGGCGCGAAGATCGTCGTCGACGGCCGTGGCCTGAAGATCGACGGCCACGAAGACGGCTTCTTCTTCGGGCCCACCCTGATCGACGACATCCCGATCACGTCGCGCGCCTACACCGAGGAGATCTTCGGCCCGGTGCTCTCGGTCGTGAGGGTGCAGACCTTCCAGGAGGGGCTCGATCTGATCAACTCGGGCGAGTTCGGCAACGGCACCGCCATCTTCACCAACGACGGAGGCGCCGCCCGGCGCTTCCAGAGCGAGGTGGAGGTCGGGATGATCGGCATCAACGTGCCGATCCCCGTGCCGGTCGCGTACCACTCCTTCGGCGGCTGGAAGGCCTCGCTCTTCGGCGACGCGAAGGCGTACGGTGTGCACGGGTTCGACTTCTTCACGCGGGAGAAGGCGATCACCAGCCGCTGGCTCGACCCGGCCACGCACGGCGGAATCAACCTCGGATTCCCGCAGAACAACTGACCCGATCCGGATGCCGCCCGCGGGGGAGCGGGCGGCATCCATTCCTCTGAGAGCACGAAGATGAGCACCACAGAAGATCGCTGGTTCCACCGACGCGGCACACTCGCGCGCGACGGATGGCAGAGCGTGGTCGACGCCTCGCTCGCCGGGTGGCAGCACACCGGCATCCGCATCGCCGAGCTGACGGATGGTGACGAGCTCGAGCTCACGGCCCTCGACGTCGAGCGGATCATCGTGCCGCTGGCCGGATCGTTCCGCATCGCGCACCACCATCACCCCGGCGAGTGGCACACACGACTGCACGGTCGTGCGTCGGTGTTCGACGGGGCGACCGACGTGCTCTATCTGTCGATCGGCACGACGGCGACCATCAGCGGCGAAGGCCGCGTCGCGGTCACCGAAGCGCCGACCGCCGAGCGTCGCGACTGGCAGTACATCGCCGCCGAGGAGACGCCCGTGGAGCTCCGCGGGGCGGGGCGCTCCAGCCGTCAGGTGCACAACTTCGGAACTCCGCAGGCGCTGGACGCCGCTCGGCTGATCGTCTGCGAGGTCATCACCCCGGCCGAGAACTGGTCGTCGTACCCTCCGCACAAGCACGACGAGCACAAGCCGGGGCACG